>CAZUJO010000076.1:6367-11724 GCA_964619995.1 uncultured Leptospiraceae bacterium | reverse complement strand
ATGCTGTGCCGCCGTCTACATCTGTGTCGGTGTAGAATGGATCAACTGTATTGTACGTGCGCACGATGTCGCCGTCTTCGACGAGGTCCATCTGTGTCTGCGTCACTGCGATTTCGGATGCGCATGCCGCCGCCGGCGATGTGTTCTGGGCGGTCTGCCTCGCGACGATACAAAAATGTATGTAATCCTCTCCATTTGCCCGCCCTATGCAGGCAGCCAGGATCAATGGCATGAAAAGGAAAGCGGCGGTGATACGTTTGCTCATTGCGGTCCAAAAGGTCGAATTAAGCCGTTTCGCTCCACAAAAAAACCGATTGAGATCGTGTTTTTTTCCAGGCAGAAGGGACTAGGGAAACCCTGGACTGAATTCAGGCGTTATTCGACAATGAGATTGTCTCGGTGAATGACTTCCGGCGGTCCATGCAGCCGCTTTCCCGCGGAAAAGTGCTCCAGATCGCGTCTCGAATAGTTCGCAATTCCGCGGCCGAAGATTTCGCCTGCAGGCGAAACGAGGTCTACGGGATCTCCTGCGAGAAAGCTTCCGCGCGTTTCGCGGATGCCCGCCGGCAGAAGGGACGAGCCCTTTTCCATGAGCGCCTGTTCGGCGCCCGGATCGACGACGATTTCGCCCTCGGCGCGCGCGAATAGAAGCCATTTCTTGCGGGCGCTGATGCGCCTCTTTTGCGATCCGGCGATGAGGCTGCCAATGTCTTCGCCCGCGAAGAGGGCCTGTACCGGGCTTTCGTGGCTGCCCGGAAGGATGGCAAGCATGGAGCCGGAAATAAGGCAGAGCTGTCCCGCGCGGAGCTTCGTGCGCATGCCGCCGCTGCCGGGGCCGGCCGGACCGAGCGCATGCGACATGTCTTCGCGCGAAATCGTTTCCAGATGCGAAACGCGCTCCCCGTTTTTCAAAAAGCCAGGCGCGGCCGTCAGTATGATCAATAGATCCGCGCCAAACAGCGAACTGACGGCGGCGCTCAATAGATCATTGTCGCCGAACTTCAGTTCGTCGGTGGACACGGTATCGTTTTCATTGATCACGGGCAGCACGCCCATCGAGATCAGCTCTTCCAGGGTATTGCCAATGTTCAGGTAGGCGCGCCGGTCCCTCATATCGCGCGCGGTGATGAGAAGCTGGGCCACAAGGATTCCGCTCTTTTCAAAGACACGTTCGTACTGCGCGATCAGGCGTCCCTGCCCAATGGCAGCAAGCGCCTGTTTTTTGCCGACTTCCGACGCCGCGGCACGGTCGCGCAGGACGCTGCGCGCCATTCCCACCGCCCCGCTCGTTACAAGGGCGACCTCGCATCCGCGCTCCCGCAAAAATGCGATCTCGCGCTGCAGCTTCGTGAGCATGGATTCCTGGATGCCGTTTGCGTCGGTAAGGAGGCTCGTTCCTACTTTGATTACGATTCGCTTTGATTTGCTCAGCGCATCGTAGTAATGCGCCCGGTTCACGGCGCATCTCCTTCCGGTCTGTGAGAAAGCTCTTCGAGCATCTGCTCGCCTTCCTCTCCGTGGAGAAGAAGACTTTCCGCGAACGTGGGTCCGGGGAAGTGATCGAATAACGTCTTTTTGAGAATATCCAGATGCCACTTCTCTTTGGCGGAAACTGCAAGGATGTCTTTAGTTCCCACGCGCGCGTTGTGGAGTTTTTCGATGACGTCTTTTGCGGTCTGCCTGGCCAGTTCTTCGTCGTAATCGATCGTATCCATCTTGTTCAGACAGATGATGAAAGGCCGCTCAAGAAGAGAGGGCGAATAGCTTGCGAGTTCCTGCTGCAGCATGGCAAGTTCTGCCGCAGGGTCGAGGGATTGAATGTCCACGATGTAGACGATCGCGCGGACGCGCTCAATGTGACGCAGGAAGGAAAGCCCGAGGCCCGCACCGTGATGCGCGCCCTCGATAATCCCGGGAATGTCTGCGAGCAGAAGACGGCGAAACGATTCGTTTTCCATCACGCCGAGGTGCGGAATGAGCGTTGTGAAAGGATAATCGGCGATGCGCGATTTGCTTGCGGAGAGCGCAGCAATCAGCGTGGACTTTCCCGCATTCGGAAGGCCTACCAGGCCGATGTCCGCCATAAGCTTCAGGCGCAGGATGATGTTTCTTTCTTCGCCGGGAAGTCCTGGCTGCGCGTAGGTCGGCGCCTGATTGACGGAATTTGCGAAATGAACGTTGCCGAGTCCGCCTTTTCCACCTTTGACTACCGTTATGCGGGATTCCATTCCGACGAGATCGCAGATCACGGTGTCCGTGTCGGCATCGATGACTTCGGTTCCTGGCGGCACGTAGATAATGAGATCGCGGCCGGACGCGCCGCTGCACTGCGACGCATCGCCGGGTTCGCCGGCTTCCGCTGCAAACACACGTTTGTTTTTGAAATGTCCGAGGCTCTGCAGGGCAGACTTTGCCTGAAGAATTACATCGCCGCCGCGTCCGCCGTCGCCGCCGTCCGGTCCTGCTTTAGGTCTGTATTTTTCGCGGCGAAAATGCGACGAACCGGGACCGCCGTGACCGCCCCGGACGCAGATTTCGATTTCGTCTACAAAAGACACCGCAGATTAGCGGGGTTGAGGATTTACAGTGACGTACTGCTTTTCTTTGCTTGCGAAACGGAACTCAAGGATTCCGTCTTCGAGCGCAAAGAGCGTATGATCGCGTCCCATGCCCACATTTGGACCCGGGTGGAACTGAGTTCCGCGCTGGCGGACAATGATGTTGCCTGCTTTTACAAGCTCTCCGCCGAATCTTTTGACTCCAAGTCTCTGGGAATTGGAATCGCGTCCGTTTCTGGTGGAACCGCCGCCTTTTTTATGTGCCATATACGCCTGCCGGACGCCATACTGCGCGGACAGGGGCAGGGTGTCAATCTCGATGATCTGAATCGAAAACGATTGACGATGGCCGTTCCGCGGTTCGTTCTGAGGGATGCCTGTCAGGCTGAAAGCCGCCCGCCTTCGAATCGTTCGGGGAATCTGCAGCCTCGGCATTCTGCTGGCCTTTTCCTGCGTGAAAGAGCCTCATTGCGCTCCCGGCGACACGCGCTGTCACCTGGAAACCTACTTCTTGATTTATAAATATCCCTGTGCAGTTCGGGGATACTGCCAGATGTTCATGACCTCCGTTCTGCCGGGCGGCGCCACCTTCACCGGCGTCAGCGGCGCGGATCTATTGTGCAATTCTGATGCTGGCCGTCCGTCCGTTCTGCCTACATACAAGGCCCTGATCGCAAGTTCCTCCGGGACGATTCGCCGCGCCAGTGTCACTGCCAATGCTGGAGACGGTCAGGTGGACTGGGTCCTCCAGCCGTCCATGCAGTACCGCAGGTCAGACGGTGTGACCGTGGTCGGAACCACCGGGACCAATTCGCTTTTCGCATTCAATCTCACGAACTCCCCTCTGGTGTCCGGCGCGTACTGGACGGGTCTGAACGGGAGCTGGCAGAACGCTGCCGACTGTGGAGGCTGGACGTTCAGCGGGACCGCTCTTCTGGGAAACGGAGCTCAGACTACAAACGCCTCCATTTCGGCTGCAGGGCAGAACTGCAACTTCGCTGGATTCGGCCTTCTTTGCATTGAGCAGTAGTTGACAGTTGACAGATCGGCGCTTCGAAGCGATGCTCTGTTATGCGCAAGATCGCAATCATCGCCGCCGGATTTCTGATTCTCGGAGGCGGTCTCTATTTCCTGGGGCGCAGCGTTGTGTCAAAAGCAACCGCATTGCCTGACAATTCGCCGGCCGTCTGTCATCCAGGATTCTCGGATCGACCGGTTGTGGTCGCGCTTGGAGACAGCATCACGCACGGCCGAGTCAGCGCGAACTATGTGGACCTGCTTGCGGCACGTTATCCGCAATTTCGTTTCATAAACGCAGGAATCAACAGCGAGCTGGCCTGGAATGCGCTGCAGCGAATCGACCAGGTTCTCGCATGTTCGCCCGCCTTTGTCACGGTCCTGATTGGAACCAATGACGTGAATGCGAAATTCTCCACGAAAGACGAAGATCGATACATTCGAAACATGCACCTCCCGCGGAGGCCGGACCGTGAATGGTACGAGGAAAACCTTGGACGCATAGCAGAGCGTCTTCGCTCGTCGAAAGTCAAGACCGCGTTTCTTTCGCTTCCGCCGATTGGAGAGAATGCCGCAACCGATGCCAACGCGCGCGTTCAGGATTATAACCGCATCATTGAACGGACTGCGCGAAATTCGGGCGCGGCCTATCTTCCCCTGTTTGAGCGCATGGCAGGCCGCCTGAAGGGAAGGCCGGATAACGGTCTCTGCCGCGACGGATCCCATCCCATCGAAGCGGCTGTCGCGCGCCATTACCTCCTCGGCCAGACCTGGAATCAGGCGGGAGCCGCGAACGGATTCTATCTGCTCACGGACTGTCTGCATCTGAGCGAAAACGGGGCAGACGTAGTCGCCGAACTGATCGGCGATTTTTTGACGCATCCCTGATTCGCTTGACCGGATATTGCTGTCCTGTACACTCCTGAACCATGCTGCGTGCCGCGATCATTTCGGGGCTTTTTTTATGTCTCGCTGCCTGCGCGAATCGTACAAATCAGAACGCTCGCCCCGTCGTGGATCTCACCGGCAAGTGGCAGTACCGGCTCGGCTTTGATGATTCCTATCTGACCGATCCCCGCGACGCTCGCGAGTGGAAAGAAGTCAGCCTGCCGAGTTTCCTTTTCAAAACTCTGTCTCTCGAGGGCTACCGCGGCTGGATCACTCTGCAGAGGGACCTGCCTTCCTCGGTTGCGTTTCTGGAAAAGGAGCCGGGTCTTCTGCGTCTTGGGTGGAACTCTGACGTTGCCGTTTTCTATCTCGATGACGCGAAGGTGGGTAGCACGGGAAGTGTGACTCCGTACGAGTCGGGCGCATATCGGCCTTCGACGAAGATATTTGCGCCCCTTTCACCGCGCCCCGTTCACCGGCTCACGCTGGCCCTGTACACGGACGGACGTTATCCGCTCCAGGTCTTCGGCCCAGAAATGGAAATTGGCTCCGCAGACGTTATGCGGCATAGACTGGATCAGGAAGACATTGTATCCTTCATGCTCCTGGCGGTATACTTCCTGGTGGGCGCCTATCATATGCTGCTTTACTGGGCCCGTCCAAGGGACAAGCACAACCTGTTCTTCGCGCTCTTTTGCCTGATGCTGACCATGTACTGGGTCTTCCGGATCGATTTTCGGGACACTCTCTTCGGGGGCGCCGTAATGCTGCGCGTGAAGATTGAATACATCACGCTGTTCATGATCGGCCCGGCCATGGTCTTCTTCCTCACGCAGTATTTCGAGCGGCGTTTTACCAAATCCGGCGTCGCGGTTACGATCTTTTGGGTTATCC
>CAZUJO010000076.1:2306-6357 GCA_964619995.1 uncultured Leptospiraceae bacterium | reverse complement strand
TCGTTTGCGATCGCATTCGCTCCCTCTTTCAGTTTCACATCGAGCGTGCTCCGGCTGTGGCAGATTACGGCCCTTCCGGTGATGATCTACGTGGCCTTTTATATGGCCCGCGAAGCCGTTCGCGGCAACCGGGACGCGCGCTGGATGGTTGTGGGATTCGTCGTATTCTGTTTGTTTGTGCTTCACGATCTTTTGATTTCTCTTCTGCAGATTGACGCGCCGCACTTCGCGCGTTTTTCGTTCATTGTATTTGTTCTGGGGATTGCCGCTGTTCTCGCAAACCGTTTCACGCGGATTCACTCCGAAGCGGAGATGCTGAACGAGCATCTGGAAGAGAAGGTGAAAGAGAGGACCGAAGAGCTGCACCGCACGCTGAGCGCTGTAGAGGAGTTGAAGGTTCAGCAGGACGGCGACTACTTCCTTACGTCGCTCCTCATTCAGCCGCTTACGGGCAATTTCATTGGCGCAAGCCCGGTGAGCATGGACATTCTCGCGCGTCAGAAGAAGCAGTTTACGTTCAAGCACTGGCAGGCAGAGATCGGGGGCGATCTGGCGACTGCGAACACCATCACCCTTCGCGGGAAACGTTATGCGGTCTTTATCAACGGGGACGCGATGGGCAAGTCGATTCAGGGAGCGGGCGGCGCTCTCGTTCTCGGCACTGTCTTTAAATCCATCCTGTCGCGGACGCAGGTTTCGTCGTATTTTCAGAATCGTTTCCCGGAACAATGGCTCAAGGAGATGTTTCTCGAACTGCAGAGCGTCTTTACTTCGTTCGACGGCAGCATGATGGTCTCCGCCGTCTTCGGCCTCGTGGACGAGCAGAGCGGACTGGTCTACTATGTGAACGCCGAGCATCCGTATGTTGTTCTCTACCGGCGCGGGACTGCCCGGTTTCTCGACCGATCCATGAATCTTCGCAAGCTGGGGATTGCCGTGATTCCCGGTGTGCTCCAGGTTCGCACGGTTCAGCTTCTGCCCAGGGACGTGCTCATCATCGGTTCTGACGGCCGCGACGATGTTGCGATCGGCGAAGACGGGGCGGGCAACCGCATCATCAACGAAGACGAATCGATCTTTCTCCGCAATGTTGAAAAAGGCGACGGCGATCTGAATCGAATCCAGCACGCCATTGAAGAAACCGGCGAACTGACCGATGACCTCTCTCTGATCCGCATTGCCTACCAGGATGATGCGCCGGCCTTTGTTGCGCGGCCGACGGCGCCTGCTGACGCGCGCCGGCACGTTCGCAACGGCAGAAAGTGCCTTTTGCGCGGAGAGCTTCAGGAAGCCCTCTTTGAATACCGCGCGGCGGAGCGTGCATTCCCGTGCGCGTCTGTGGGGCGGCGAATCGCATCGATCCTGCTGCAGATGGGGCATGCTTCTTCCGCGGCCGAGACTGCGGAACGTTATTCGGAATTGCATCCCGAGAACCCGCGCTTTCTGAAACTCGCCTCAGAAGCGCTGTCGTTTGAAGAAAATCTGGAGCGGGCAGTAGACTTTGGCGAGCGTTACCGCCTGCGCTGCCCTTACGATCGTGCCGGCCTTCTTCACCTGGCGGATCTGCACATGCGAAAGGGCCGATGGTCGGCCGCCCTGCGGGTTGTGGAGCAGCGTCTCGTGATTGCGCCCGCAGATGAGCGGGCTCTCATTCTTCGCGAAGGGCTTCGCGCGAAGATGGCGCTGGCATAGACACAATCGCGAACTATTTGAGGGTACCGAAGATACCGGAAGCTTCGTTGTCCGGGTTCTGCACGGCCGTGCAATCGGGCGGCCCCGTGCACGCATAGGCCGTTGCGCTGAGCGGATGGTTGGTCAGGCCCGTCGGGCCGCCGTAGAAAGCGTAAACAACTCCTTTGTCTGCCGCGCCTGCGCCTTGATTGTTCACCGCGGCTGTGAGCAAATCCGCGTAACCGTCTCCGTTCAGATCCATGTCCCCGAGCACGCGGGCGAAATAGCCGTTCCCTTCGTTGTCTGGATTCTGGATCACCGTACAATCGGGGGGACCATTGCAAGAATAGGCCGTTGCATTTTCTGGATGTGACATGATTCCCGTGGCGTTGCCGTAGAAGACATACACGGCGCCCTTGTCCGCGGCGCCCGCACCCTGATCGTAACTTGATCCGATGGCAACGTCCGCATATCCATCCCGGTTTACATCGCCTGCAGGCGCCACCCACTCTGCGAACAAACCAACGTTTTCGTTTTCAGGATTCTCGACCACGGTGCAATCCGGGGGCCCGCTGCACGTGTACGCGGTAGCGCTTTCCGGATGCGACGTGATTCCCGTTGCGCTTCCATAGAAAATGTACGCGGTTCCTTTGTCGGCGATGCCAGCGCCCTGGTTTTGCTGGGCGCCGACGACTACATCCGCGTAGCCGTCGCCGTTAACATCGCCGGCGCCTGCGACGTTCGAGCCAAAAAATCCCGAAGCTTCGTCGTCCGGGTTCTGAATCACAGTACAATCGGGAGGTCCGCTGCATGTGTAGGTGCTTGCGCTCAACGGGTGGGATGTTGGACCGGCGGGGCCGCCGTAGAAAATGTACGCAGCCCCTTTGTTGACGGCTCCCGCGCCCTGATTCTGATTCGCGCCCATGATTACATCCGAATATCCGTCGCGGTTCACGTCACCGGCCGATGCTACGGTGACTCCGAATTGTCCGGTGTTTTCATTGTCTGGATTCTGGATCACGGTACAGTCGGGCGGACCATTGCAGACGTACGCGATTGCGTTTTCAGGATGCAATGTGATGCCGTTCTTGCTTCCATAGAAGATATAGGCCGCGCCTTTGTCCGCGGCGCCCGCGCCATCGTTTTGATGGCCGCTTATGATTACGTCGGCGTATCCGTCTCCGTTCACGTCGCCCGCGGCGGCCACGGTATAGCCGAAAAAAAGACCCGTTGCGGAATCTTCCGGGTTCTCAATGACCGTGCAGTCCGGCGGTCCCGTGCATGAATATCCGCTTGCGCTCGTTGGATGTGCGGTGATGCCGTTCGCGCCGCCGTAGAAAATATAGGCGGCGCCTTTATTGGCTGCGCCCGATCCCTGGTTCTGGTAAGCGCCCACTGCCAGATCTGAATATCCGTCTCCGTTCACATCGCCCACTGCTGCAATGCCCTTGCCAAAGAAGCCCGAGGTCTCATCATCCGGATTTTGTATCGCCGTGCAATCGATCGCACCGCTGCATGAATACGGAGAAGCGCTTTCCTGATGAGCTGTGAGGCCGGCGAGGCTTCCGTAGAATACGTACGCCACCCCTTTGTCGGCGGCGCCTGCTCCCTGGTTAAAGTACGCCGCCGCCAGCCCGTCGGGGATCTTATCGCCGTTGAAATCGCTCAACAGCCGTGTGCGGATCGGACGCAGGAGAAACGCCGCGGCCAGCGGATTGCAGTATAGATCTAATCCGCTGCAACTCGCCGGATAACGGCAGTCCAGGACCGGCAGCACGCACAGGAAAACAATGAACGAGCCGATCCGATTCACTACGTCTCCATGAGACGATTATATCGAAGATTCAACTATTTTTTCAGACTGCAGATACTTGCAGCGCGTCCGGGTGTTGTTTTTCAAGGGACCTGAGACCCAGGATCGTTGAAGCGAAAAGGAGCCGCGCCTCCGGTGAGTCCGGAGTGTCGATCTCGAAATATCCATCGGATTTTTGAACGTCTGCTTTCTGCTTTGCAAGAAGCAACACAGATGCTTCCAGGGTTTCCGTCAGAGCAGAAATCGCGGAACAGAGATCGATGGATTGTGTTTTTGTAGAATGGCCGTCTGCAGTCAAATGCAGGCGGCCGTCGGATGCTTGAAACGTGACCCGGGTCAACCCTGGATCTTGAGGACCTGGAGCTTCTGGAGATCCTGGCGGTGTCCCCAGTGGCGGCGGATGCCTTTGCGCTTCTTGTAGTGCATGCCGGAAATCTTCGGCGAGCGCGTGTCTTCGAGCACTTTCAGGGAAACGGATGCTCCCTTAACGAAAGGCGAGCCCACTTTCAGGTTTTCGCCTTCGCCCACTGCTGCAATGCCCTTGCCAAAGAAGCCCGAGGTCTCATC
>CAZUJO010000076.1:0-2296 GCA_964619995.1 uncultured Leptospiraceae bacterium | reverse complement strand
ACACGTCGTGACCGGTAAGATCCGTCAGGATTACGTCGTTTTCCTTAACTTTATGCTGGTGGCCACTGATCTGGATGATTGCGTACATAAAAAACCCCGAGACAGACAGTTTTTTACGGCCCGGTCCCATGGTCAAGCGAGTACCGAAGAGCGGCCGGGCTCAGCCCTCAGGCGGGCCGGATCATTTCAGCGCAACGTACAGGAACTCAGCGCTGTTCAGTGAAAGATGGGCGATCCACGAGGCAGTGGTCGTGCCTGTCCGGAGCCGGAAAAAAGCAAAGAGCGACCCGGCGAACAGCGCGGTCAGAACCATATACCAGAATCCGCCGGCCCAGTGAATCAATCCGAAGAAAACACAGGAAAGGATGATCCCATCCCTCCGCCCTTTTTCCTGGATGAGGGCGGGCAGGGCGTAGCCGCGAAAGATGGTCTCTTCCACAAAGGGGGCGAAGATCACATTGGCCGCAAAGAAAACCCATCGCATTGCGCCGAGCGATGAAATGAGTCCGCCGGCTGGCACATAGTCGCCTGCGTGTTTCTGCAGCCATTCGTGCGCCGGAGAAAGGACGGCGATGTAGACGGCAGCAAGCGCAATCCCCGCCGCGGCCGCGTAAACTGCCTGCGACGGACTCACCGAAGTCCAGCCCAGATCGCGCAGAGACAAGCGATCCGCTTTCTTGATCCAGAAGATCACTCCCAGCCACAGGATCTGTGCGATGAGAATCATCAGCGGAACGGAGGATTGAATCGCGATCGCGGCTTCCTGCGGATGGTCGCCGACCTGCCATACTTGATAAACAATTACGATCAGGATGGACAGTGCAAAGAGCAGCGCCGGAGCCGCAAGGCGCAGATAGAGTTTCATGTCAGACCGAAGGCCCGAGGATGGCCGTGTAAGGGTCATCGCCTTCCGCTATCTGCAGGCTGAACCCGGTTTCTTCAAAGACGCGGTCCATGCCTTCCGCCAGCTTCTTGTAGAAGTCGCGCGTCGATACGATTCCGATAGGACGCTTTTCGTGGTCCACAATGGGCAGATGCCGGAAATTTGCGTCTCTCAAGAGCACAATGCACTCGGCCACGGAAGCGCCTTCGCGCGCCGTTTCCGGATTTGCCGTCATGATTTCGCCGATCGGCGTGGTTGCGGGGCGTCCCGGAGCGAGCACCTTTGTCACGAGATCTCTCTCTGTTGCGATTCCCGTAAGGCGGCCGCCTTCGGTTACCAGAACCGCGCCGATGTTTTTTTCCCGCATCAGCTTTGCCGCTCGTTCCGCAGTATCAGCCGCCTCAAGAGCTGCCAGATCCCGGATCATCAATTCAGTAATTCTCAAGAGTCAGCTCCAAAGATTTCTTTCCACGTTGCGCTGATATTCTGCGATTTCATGAAAGCAGTCCCAATCAAAACCGCATCCACGAAATCGTTCACCTGCGCGAGTCCTTCCCGGCTTTCTACGCCTGATTCAGCCACAAGAATCGCATCTGGAATTTCGCGGCGCACTGCGGGCGCAAGGCGGGGCGTGAGACTCAGGTCCATCTTCAGTGTATCGAGATCGCGGTGATTGATTCCGATGATCCGCGATTTAACGCGCACTGCGGTTTCGATTTCGCGCTCGTTGTGCGTTTCGACAAGCGCCGGAAGACCCAGCGACTCGGCGTAATGGATGTATTCGGAAAGCTGGTTCGTATCAAGGATTCGGACGATGAGCAGGACTGCGTCCGCGCCAAGCCGCGCAGAATCTGCGATCTGTCGTTCGTCGATGACGAAGTCTTTGCGCAGCGCGGGAAGCCCGCTTTTTTTTGCGGCCGGCACATGCGATGAATCGCCTTCGAAGAACTGGCGGTCGGTCAACACAGACAAAGCTGCGGCGCCGAGCGATGCGTATTCCGACGCTATTTTTCCAGGATCATAACTTTCGCGCATTCTGCCGGACGAAGGACTCGTCCGTTTGCATTCCGCGATAACGCGCACGGATGCCCCCGGCGCGCGCCGGATATTTTTCGCAAAGGAACTTTCGATTTTTTCAGGCGTAATGCGGGGCAGCGAGCGGACCTCCTCGCGCTTGGCCGCCACAATGCGGTCGAGCAGGCCCTGCACGTTATTTCAGCGCGTCTGCTTCAGTATCGCAGATGTCAAAGAGGCTCGTGAGTTCGATTACGTCGAAGATGCGTTTCACAGACGGGCGGATGGAGCAGAGCTTCAGCGTTCCGTCTTTTGCGTTGAGTTTCCGCAGAGTGGAAATGCATGCGCGGAATCCGGAGGAGCTCATGTACTCCACCTTTTCCATGTTCAGAACCAGGT
>CAZUJO010000075.1:6329-11727 GCA_964619995.1 uncultured Leptospiraceae bacterium | reverse complement strand
ACTTAGGCCCGCGAGAAAGAACACTCGATCTTTCACGTACGGAATGGAGACGTTAGAACGCGGTTTCATGTGCGCGATGATCTCAGGTTTTCTCTGAGGATGCGCTTTCGCGTATTTATAGAGGCATTCATCCGCAAGGTAATGCGGCACCTGTCCAAGAACGGTTCCGTCTCCGTCGAAGACGGCCACCTTGCGACCGTTATGCGCGGCGTGGCTGCGCAGAAAACTTTCAATTTGATCGTTCGTTGCCTGGCTGAAACCGTGGATGGGTCGGAACGCTCCCTGTCTGTTGCAGCCGATTACAAGCAGGATCGTAATCATTCCGAATATGCGTTTCATCTTGCGGCGATGGATGCGCCCTGCGCGCAAAGCGTCGAGCGAATTTACACTATGTGGCGTTCGGTATGGCGACGTGCAGCTTCCAGATCCCTTCCTCAATTCGCTCGTGAATTTGAGCGTTGATTCTCCGGGCTCTTTCCCGCAGAATCGACGAGCCAAACCCTGTATGCTCGGGCCGGGCGCAGGCGCATTCGATGTGAAACTCGAGCATCTCGGCGCCGGGCAGGACCGCCCAGCGGCAGTCGCCCGTGCCGTATTTCAGGCTGTTCGAGCAAATCTCTGTGCAGATGGCGAAGACTTCCGCGATCTTGCGGGCCGGCCAGCCTGTTCCGTACGGCTCCCCTGTGCTCGACGGAGGCATGTCGAAAATCACGCGGCGCCCAGCCTGAGCAAAACGCCTGCCGAGAATCACGCGCAGACCAACGAGCAGGTCCTCCTCGAGTCGGTCTCGGTCGTCAATCTCAGTAAGCCGGTTGCGCAAGAGAACCGAAAGCTGCCTGACCGATTGCTGCCATTGATGAACCAGACTTTCGTCGAGGACCATCCCGGGCCGCAGGCTGTGCGCGAGCACGGAGAGATCCGTCACGGCGGCGCCAAGATGGTCATGGAGATCTTTGAAAATGGAGCTGCGCTGTTCCGCAAGCTGCCTGCGGCTTCGCGCGCGCGCAGTCATCATCTGATTCAACCGCCCCGCGCGAAACCTGTGCCACACCCGGTTGACCAGGACCAGGAAAACAGCAAGGGATCCCTGATTGGCAAAACAGCTTACGGCCGGGCTTGCCGGAACGTTAGGCGACCATGCCATCCCCGTGCGAAAAAGATAGGCGGCCCAGATCACAAGCCAGGTCCACAGAAATCGATCCGGCGTTCCAACGAAGAGAAAACTGCTGATCGTCATGATCAGGGGGTTGATGATGTACATGGGAGCGGAATAGAACTCGGCCGCCGGATCGCGGAATTGCGTCTCCATTTCGAGAATGGTCAAAAGGAAAAAGGTTCCGTTGCAGATAAGCGCCTGCGCGCTGTGGCTCCTGGGACGAAAAATCCAGGGAGCAAAGCAAAAGCAGGCTGAGATAGCATCGAGCGCGAGCAAGACAGGTTCTCCACGAACGTATTCGGCATAGATGCCGAAGGCAACCGGCAGGAACACAAGCGCGAGGAAGTATCGGTTTGCGGAAAGCAGAGGCCGTTCGAGAATTCGCTGCCGTCTTGCCAGCGGCGCTTCCGTTTCTTTGAACGCGCCCGCGAAGGATTTCAGGCGCACAATTACCAGGCCGGAATCGCGGCAGTCTGTTGAACGATTCCGTAGATCTTTCTGATCTGCGTTTTGACTGCCTTCTCTGCGATTCCAATAATTTCTGCCAGTTCGGAAGTCGTGCGTCCGTTCAAAACTTCTTCGAGCAGGCGGTGGTCCAGGTCAGTCAGCCCTGAAGGCGCATTGCGATATTCGCGCAAGATGCGCGCTGCGATTGAAGGAGATACGACCGCTCCGCCGTCGAGAACGGTTTGAATCAACGCGTGAAGATCGTCGAGTTCACTCTTGAGTATATAAGCCTGCGCTCCGCCGCGGATTGCTTTGAACAAAACATCGTCCGAAGAAAGGGATGTGATCATGACGATCGGCAGTTCCGGATATTTTTGCGAAGTTACACTGACCAGATCGGCCCCGCTCATTCCGGGCAGGCCAATGTCGATCAGGAGGATGTCGAGCTCCGACGTCCGCGTGTCCCGCAAAAACATTTCCGCGGAGGTCCAGAAACGCACGGCAGAGCATCCCGGGAATCCTGCCAGTGAGATGCGGAGAAACTCCGCGTATCTTGCGTCATTTTCGATGAATCCTGCGAGCACGAAATGACGCTTTCTCCAGCCGTCCTGCGCGCAACAAAAATCCCCCGAACAGGGGACTGTTCATCGAGCCAGAGGTGTGGTAGCATTCATAACTGTGCGGCGCCTCGGGATTGTCTTGCTTGTGGGTCTCTCTGCGTGCGGGTGCAGACGTTCCGAGGCGCGGTCATTTGATTTCTCTCTGATCCGTCTCGACGGGCAGTACGACGTTACCGATTACTTTCTCATGCTGCCGTATGATGCTCTCGGCGTTCGTTCTGTTGACAAACGCAGAATTCTACTCGCGCAGCGGCGTGATCCGGATCAGCCGGATGAGGGGTACACGCTGCAAACCCTGGACATTTCCAGAAGTCATTTGCGCATGCAAAGAAAGCATGGCGACTGCCTCGATGTCTATGATGTAAAGATCTGGCGTGCTCCCGGTCTGCCCGATACGGTCGGCGTAAATTTCACTGTGACGGATCAGGGAAGGATTTCCTCTCGCGCGGCTTTCTTCCGTTTCGAAGACAACTCTCACTGGGTTGTGGTAACGCCCGATGTCTTTCCTCAGATTCAAATGCCGGCCGGCGCCTCGTACGAGATCGTTTTTCCCGATACGGGTTCTGATATCCTGGTGCGCAATGCAGACACGGGAACAAAACTGATGCTGGCCTGGGGCCAGGGGAGATTTGAAACCCTGCCTGCTCACTAGTCCCGTATGACTTTTGTCGCCGTGCATTTCTTGTTTTCCGGTTGATGAAACGGCAATCGGCCCCACGGTAAGGCATGGAACCATTGCAATCCGGACAGCGTCCCCACTGGGATGAACTCGGGCCGAGCATCAAGCGGCACATCGTTTTCGTGCTGGGAAACGATTTTCAACCGCCCAGAAAAGACACGTACTACAGCGGCCTGGCGTACTGCGTTCGGGATCGTTTGATCGAGCGGTGGTTATCCGGTCAGCGGCTTTATTATGAAACGCATCCGAAGCGCGTTTATTACATGTCGATGGAGTTTCTTCCGGGCCGGTTCTTGAAGAACTACATCATCAATCTCGGCATGGAAGAGGAAGCCCGCGCTGCTCTGAAAGAGGTTGGATTTACGCTGGAAGAACTGGCAGAGGAAGAACCGGATCCAGGGCTGGGCAATGGCGGCCTCGGACGACTGGCTTCCTGCTATCTGGACTCGATGGCCTGCCTGGACATCGCCGCACACGGATACGGGATTCGATACGACTACGGAATCTTTCACCAGAAGATTGTGAATGGCTATCAGGTAGAGCAATCGGACAACTGGATGCAGTTCGGGAATCCATGGGAGATTGCGCGGCGCCACTTTCTCTACACGGTTCGATTCTATGGACGGTCGGAAGCATACAAAGATTCACGGGGCGCTCTGCGCTTTCGCTGGGTAGATACAGAAACCGTTGGCGCGATGGCCTGCGACATTCCGATTCCCGGTTTCGCAAACGAAACCGTCAACAACATGCGCCTCTGGGCGGCCGTTTCCACGCGGGATTTCAATCTGGATTTCTTCAATCATGGCGACTACGTCCGCGCGATGGAAGAAAAAGTTCTCTCGGAGAACATTTCAAAGGTGCTCTACCCGAGCGATGACAAAGAGCAGGGCCGGGAACTGCGCTTGAAGCAGCAGTACTTCTTCGTGGCTGCGACCTTTGAAGACCTGATGCGCCGCTTCAAGAAGGATCATCACACGTTCGACAAGCTTCCGGACAGCGTGGCGGTTCAGCTGAACGACACGCATCCGACGATTGCCGTCGCTGAGCTGATGCGCATTCTCGTAGATGAAGAAAATGTCGGCTGGGAAGAAGCCTGGAAAATCACAACCCGCGTTTTCGCGTATACAAATCACACAGTCCTTCCGGAAGCCCTGGAAACCTGGCCCGTCGGATTGATCGGACGGCTTCTGCCCCGTCACATGGAAATCATTTTTGAAATCAATCAGAGATTCCTCGACTGGGTTCGCAGAGAACGTCCGGGAGACGACGCTCTGCTTTCGCGCGTTTCCATCATCGAAGAGGGGCCCGTGAAGAAAGTGCGTATGGCGAATCTCGCGATTGTGGGAAGTCATTCCGTGAACGGGGTCGCGGCGCTGCATTCGGAAATTTTGAAGAAGAGTCTCTTCCGCGACTTCCATGAACTGTATCCCGGAAAGTTTAAGAACATTACAAACGGAATCACGCAGCGCCGATGGCTGCTTGAGGCGAATCCGGCTCTGTCGAATCTCATCACAGACGCAATCGGTTCAGACTGGGTTCGTGACCTCTACCAGCTTCAGAAGCTCGTTCCTCTTGCGGAGAATGCCGAATTTCGCGCGAAGTGGCGCGCGGTGAAGCATGCGAACAAAGAGCGATTCAGCGATTATGTGTACAGCGAGACCGGCGTCCGCACGGATCCTGGATCTATGTTCAACATGCAGACCAAGCGAATCCACGAATACAAGCGGCAGATTCTAAAGGTATTGCACGTTATCACGCTCTACAACCGCATCCGCGAAGGGAAGACTGTATCTCCTCGATCCGTGTTCATTGGAGGAAAAGCAGCGCCCGGATATTACATGGCAAAGCTGATCATCAAGCTTGTGAACTCGGTTGCCTCCGTGGTCAATCACGACAGCGCACTCCAGGGCAAGCTCAAGCTAGTTTTTCTGCCGAACTATTGCGTTTCGCAGGCAGAGAAAGTGATGCCTGCGGCCGATCTGTCCGAGCAGATTTCAACGGCCGGCATGGAGGCTTCCGGAACAGGCAATATGAAATTCGCGCTGAATGGAGCCTTGACCATTGGCACGCTGGACGGCGCGAATATCGAAATCATGGAAGAAGTCGGTCTGGAGAATATCTTTATCTTTGGCCTGAAATCGGAGGAAGTCGATCACTATCGCGCAACAGGCTATCGCCCGCGCGATTTCTACGAATCCGATCCTGAGCTTCGCGCGGCGATCGACATGATCGGGTCCGGGGTGTTCTCGCCTGAGCAGCGCGATTTGTTTCTGCCGATCGTAAGTTCACTTTTAGACCGCGGTGACCGTTTCTTTGTCATGGCGGACTACCGTTCCTATGTAACGGCCCAGGAATCTGTGGGAGCGCTTTACCGCGACCCGGAAGGCTGGACGCGAAAGTCGATTCTAAACGTCGCTCGCATGGGGAAATTCTCGAGCGACCGGGCTGTGCGCGAATATGCGGAGAAAATATGGTCAATTCCTGTAAAAACGTGAA
>CAZUJO010000075.1:0-6319 GCA_964619995.1 uncultured Leptospiraceae bacterium | reverse complement strand
CTTTCCTCGATTTTCGGTCCGGCGTACCCCGGGAGCTGGTTGATTGGAGCCGATCGTGGTTCGCATTGCCCGGGATCTCGAAGATCTCATACCAGGCTACCTGGCTAACGTTAGACGGTATTGCGCTGAAGCGGCGGGCCACGTTCAAGCGGGGGATTTTCCCTCTCTGGCGCGGGTGGGGCACAACCTCAAGGGATCAGGCGGAGGATACGGGCTCGATGCCCTGACCGGATTTGGCCATGATCTTGAGACTGCGGCTCGGGCTCAACTGGCGGAAAACGTTAATACGACCATTCGCGCAATTCTGGATTTTCTCGATCGTTTGCAAATAGAGTATCAGGACTAATTTTACTTGCATCCAGGCTGAAAATATGCCGTTCTTAAATTATCACCATGCGCCGGGCACATTTGTTCATCCTGCCTGCTGTATTATGTCTTTCAGCCTGCGGACAGTACAATGCTCTGACCAGTTATCTGGCGGGCACGTTCTTGAACCCTGCGTTCTTTAGAAGCGGCGGGACTCCCGGCTTTTCGATCGGCGCATCTTCCCCTTGCATTGTCTCTGAAGGGGGCCTGACATACTACTTTACCCTGGCCACAACGACGACCCCGGGTGCATCGGTGTCTGTGCCGGTGAGCGTCACCGTTCCGTCGGAAGGAAGTGTGTCGCCCTCGAGCGTGGCTCTGAGCGGTCCGGGCGCGCCAGCCTCGATCACGGTGACCGGAGTGGACGACGCTGTGGTCGATGGCAATCAGCAGTTCACGGTCGTGCTCGGAAACGCGACGAGCTACGATCCTTCTTACAACAATCTCGCGGTGGGCTCCGTGAACTGCGTGAACCTCGACAATGAGCAGCGCCGGGTTTCCGCCTGGCCGCTCAGCGGATTGACTGTGACCGAGGCCGGAGGCACCGGCGTCTTTTCTGTAGTGCTCAGCTCCGCGCCGTCGTCTAACGTTATCGTAGATGTCACTTCGGCAGATACAACGGAGGGCACGGTCAGCCCGGCGAGTCTGACGTTTACCCCCGCGAACTGGTCTGTTCCGCGGACCGTGACGATCACAGGCGTGAATGATTTCGTCAGCGATGGAAACATTACGTACAACATAAACCTGGGAATCAATGCGGCTTCGGATGCCGCCTGGGTAGCGACGGGAACCACAGATACTGTTTCCGTCACAACGTTAGACGACGATACGCCCGGTATTACGGTAACGCCCACTTCGCTTTCAACGGTCGAAGGCGGCGCGACCAAATCGATCTCTGTCGTGCTCAACTCGCAGCCAACATCGAGCGTGACAGTTTACTGCAGCAGCCAGGATACAACGGAAGGGACGATTTCTCCGTCGAGCCGCACGTTTACCACGGGCAACTGGAATGTGCCCCAGAATTTTACTCTCACGCCGGTTTCCGACGCATTGCTTGACGGAACCATCAACTACAACGTCGCATTTACCTCGGTCGTAAGCGCTGATCCAAACTACAACGGCATGACGGTAGCCCCGGTCGCAGTTGCGAACGCCGACGCGGGAATTCCGTCGATTACGGTTTCGCCTACGTCCGGTCTCGTGACGGGCGAAGGAGGCGTGAATGCCACGTTTACCGTAGTGCTCACACAGCAGCCGACGGCCAATGTTACCATTTCCCTTTCGAGCTCTGATACGACAGAAGGCACCGTATCCCCGGCATCCCTCACGTTCACGTCTGCAAACTTCTCAACGCCGCAGACCGTCACAGTGTTCGGCGTCAACGACGCCATTCTTGATGGCAACATAGCTTACACCATCATCACCGGAGCGGCAGTGAGCGCTGATCCAAACTACAATGGAATGGATCCATCGGATGTAAGCGTCACGAACAATGACAACGATCAGAATCTTGTAAACATCACAACAAGCACAACGAACCTCTACACATCCGAAGCCGGCGGAACGATCACAATGAATTTCGTTCTGAGCGCTCAGCCGACCGCGAACGTGGACGTGGGCCCGTTCACCGTGGACATTCCTGCTGAAGCGTCAATTTCACCGGCTTCTCCCGGTGTCCTCACGTTCACAACGGCCAACTGGAACACTCCGCAGTCGATTACGATTACAGGCCTTGGCGACGCAACCGTCGACGGAAACAAAAACTACCATCTCTTCGTCGGAAATACATCGAGCGCAGATTTGAATTACAACAACATAGCCGCCACGGATTACAACGGCGGAACCGCGGGAATCGTTACGATCCGCAGCTGCGACACGGACGGGGCCGCGGTGATCATTCGCTGCGATGCGAACACGCTGACAACGACGGAAGGCGGCGGTACCGCGCGGCTTTTCTTTACGTTGAAATCCGCGCCGACCGGCAATGTTGACATTCCCCTGAGCAGCTCCGACACCAGCGAGTTTACTGTCTCGCCCGCCACTCTTACTTTCACGCCGGCGAACTGGAATACGGTGCAGCAGGTAACTCTGACCGGCGTGGACGATCCGGTTGCGGACGGAAACCAGGCGCGCACGCTCATCATCGGGGCTGCAGTCAGCGCGGATCCGACGTACAGCGGCGTGGATCTTGCGGATCTTGCTGTGACGAACAACGACAATGACACAGCGGGATTTACTGTTTCCGCAATCAGCGGAAACACGACCGAAGCGGGGGGAACTGCAACGTTCACGATTCGCATGAATTCGAAGCCGACTGCGGACGTCGTGGTCGGTCTTTCAAGCAGCAATACTTCCGAGGGCACCGTATCTCCCGCAAGCGTAACGTTCAGCGCGACCGTGGGTGCATGTCTCGGCGGCGGCGACTGGTGCACAAACCAGACGGTCACTGTGACGGGCGTGAACGATACTGCGAAAGACGGTTCGCAGGCTTACTCGATCATTACTGCTCCGGCTGTCACGACGGATCCAACCTACAGCGGCATGGATCCTGCGAATGTTGCCGTGACGAATACAGACAATGAGAAATACATATTCATTACCGCGGCTCAGTACGACGGCGCTTTCGACAACAATTCGGCTCTGGCCGGCGGTTCGAACGGGGCCGTGAACGGCGACGGCAACCCGCGCCAGGAGATGGACAATGCCTGTCAGACGGACGCGAACAAGCCGGCAGCCGGCACGTATCGCGCGATCGCCGTTGGATCAAACAGGCGTGCCTCGCTCAACCCGAACGCCGGTGATTCGCAGATCAGCTGGGTTCTGCAGCCGAACTACGACTACATCCGCACCGGGCCGACGGCATTGTTTACCTCAAACGCCAATTCGATTTTCACGGGATGGCCGTTGTCGAATAACTTCGGAGCGGGGAGCACATACTGGACGGGTTTGAACACCAACTGGACTACCGGCAACAACTGCTCCAACTGGACCGACAACGGTCTTGGGTCCACGGGAGAGACAGGAAACGGCACGCCGGTCGGAAACGGAGCCATTTCCACTGCAAACGTGACCTGCGATACGGCTCTTCCTTTGCTCTGCGTCGAGCAATAGGCCTGTGGCGCTGCGCTAGCGGGCTTGATCCAGAAATTCTGTGAGCGCTTTTTCGTAGGGTTCTTGATTTGTATTCCAGACCGCTGCATGTTCCCCTTTTTCCGTAATCCAGATTCGTTTGGGGCCCGAATACAGCGCATGCAGATCTTCGGAATGCTTCCATGGAATCAGCCCGTCTGCTTTGCTGTGAATAAAGAAAATGGGAACGTTAGACGGCAACTTGAGGCTGTTTTCGGCCGAAGCCAGTCCGTCGAATAATCCGCGCCGCTCTGCAATCCGGATTACCCACGTTTTGAACCACCCCGGCACCACCGAAGGGGCGGCAGGCGTTTCGCGGACAAAGCGCTGGAAACTGAACATGGGATTCTCCGCGACGACGGCGGAGAGACCCGTCATGCCTGGAAGGGCGATCAGGATCGACGTGGCGCCGACAGAAGTGCCCATCGCGTAGATCTTCGGATACTGCGGCCGCAGGTAGGCGTAAACGGAAAGAACATCCCGCGATTCCCGGTGTCCGAAGGTCATGCCCGTCACGCCGCACGGAGATTCGCCGTGGCAGCTCATGTCGAACGTGAAAACATCCAGCCGGCGCGCGAGGAAAAAGGAAATGTAGCGGCTCTCTTCGCGCCGGTCCGAGCCTCCTCCATGAACCAGAAAGACTGCCCCCGCAGCCGGGCCTTTGCCGTTTGCCGCCGACGGCACTTTCCAGACGGACAGATCGACTCCATTCATAGAGCGGATTTTCAACTCTTCAAAGCGAACGCTGTGGTTGTCCCGGAGGTTGCCGCATTTCGGGCCCCAGTAGGATTCTGTTCTGGCGTCGCAGACAGACAGGTCTTTGGCCCGCCAGGATGGATACAGCAGCTGTCCGGTATAATACCAGAGCCCGCCCAGGAGAAGCACGACCAGGATTAGAATCAACCAGTTCAGTTTGCGGCGCATGGAAGCCCATGGCGGCGGCACCGCGTGGGTCAAACGAAAATCCTGCTTATTCTGGTTGCCTCTATGAAAGCACGCGAGCAAATGAGCCCAGTATGTACTCATACGAAACCGAAATCATTGAGAAAGAAGACAGCTCGATTCTGATGAACGTTGGGCCGTCCCACCCCGCGACGCACGGAACCCTCCGGTTGAAGATGGAAGTGCAGGGCGAGCGGGTAATCCACTGCGAACAGGAGATTGGATTCCTGCATACCGGATTCGAGAAGCTCGGCGAATACAGATCCTACAACCAGTTCGTGACCATCACGGACCGGATGAACTACATTTCACCGCTGAACAATAACATCGGTTATGCGATTGCGGCCGAAGAGCTGCTCGGTATTACTGTGCCGGACCGCTGTCAGAAGATTCGCGTGATTCTCGCAGAGCTGTCGCGCATTGCGGATCACATCTTCAGCCTCGGCGCCATGACGATGGACCTGGGAGCGTTCAGCTCGATCCTCTGGGCTTTTGTCGAAAGAGAAAAGCTCTACGACGTTTTTGAGTCTGTGACAGGCACCCGTCTGACCACCAGTTATACAAGGGTCGGAGGTCTTGCGTTTGATCTCCCGGCCGGTTTTGACGAGCGGGTCAGAAAGATTCTCAATGAGGTCGAAGAAACCATCGAGAAGATGCGCGACAGTTTTCTCGCGAATCCCATTTTCATTGAACGCACGAAGAATGTCGGCGTGATCACGGAAGAAGACGTTTACGACTACGGAATTTCCGGCCCCATCGCGCGCGCAAGCGGAGTGAACTATGACGTGCGAAAATTCAAGCCGTACCTGGGCTACGAAAACTACGATTTCAAGGTTCCCGTTTACAACGAAGGAGACAGCTACGCGCGTTATGTCATTCGCCTCGATGAAATGAATGAGAGCTGCAAGATCGTTCGTCAGGCGCTCGACCAGCTGAAGCCGGGCCCCATCAACTATGAGGATCACAAGCACATCCTGCCGGACAAAAACAGCGTGTACCAGGACATGGAATCCCTGATTCACCATTTCAAAGTGATTATGCCCGGCGGAAAGCACGGCATCCAGCCGCCGAAAAAGACCATGTACTCCGCTACAGAAGCGCCTAACGGTGAGCTTGGTTTCTATATCATCTCAGACGGCGGCGCGAGTCCTTACAAGGTGCGTGTCCGACCTCCTTCGCTTTTCAACTATCAGATTTACAGCAGGCTCATGACCGGGGCAAATCTTTCGGATCTGGTCACGATCCTTGCTTCCTTTAATGTGATTGCAGGCGAACTGGATCGATAGCTGGACTCTGCATCCGCTGCATTTTATCTTCTTTGGAGGATTGATCAGCGCATTGTTTGCTGCGGGATACTGGATCTCCGGCAGCCGGCGAAGCCGCGCACTGGCCGCGATTCTTTGCTGCCTCGCTGTAATTCTGGTGCACGGTTATCTGGTGCTGAGCCGTGAGATTCTTCTGGTCCCGCGCCTGCTGTACATTCATGTCCCCTTTCTCTACCTGCTCGGTCCGCTGGCCTTCTACTGGCTCCGTCTTCTGATTGAGGATGATCCAGTTCAGAGACGCGTTCATTACGCTCTTCCTGGCGCCGTCCTCATTGCGCTGCTGCCTCTGTATGCGGCCGATCCTGAATGGAAGCGATCGCTTGCGCTTCGCTTTTACGACAATCAGCTGCCCTTCTATACGCGATTGATTTTTGGAGGAGGACTCATTTCGTTTGTCGTCTATTTGATTCTGGGTCTGCGCCTTTTGTGGCCGTCGCTTTCGTCGCGGGAATTCTATCGAGATCGAAGCGTGCGAATTGCCGGCGCAGTTCTCGCATATGCGGCCGTCGTCTGCGTCGCCGCTCTGTGGCCGTTGATTGCGGGGCTGCGCTCCACTC
>CAZUJO010000074.1:4257-11734 GCA_964619995.1 uncultured Leptospiraceae bacterium | reverse complement strand
GGTCCGGGGCGCCCGGTGGACTCAGATCAGATGTCTTTCGCGAGCGCGTACGAAGCAGCGTTTGCTCTGTATCTTTCGCGCCGATGGGCAGAGGCTGCGGCCGCTTTTGCGTCCCTTCATTCACCGAACCCGCGCGACCGCTCGGTGCAGGTTCTGCGCGATCGATGCGAGCGATTTGCGGCACAGGATCCAGGATTCCCGGCTGAATGGGACGGGACCATGGCCATTCTCGAAAAGTAGCAGGCCAGGAGAAATGTATGCGACGACTTGTGCCGCTGTTCTTGCTCCTCGTTCTGGAATGCTTCCAGTTCCCGGGTGGATGGAGGGGGCAGGACGGGCTTCTGGCCCTTCTGATTCAATGCAATGCAACCCAGAGCGGCCCGTGCGCGGTTAGAAAGCCGCGCTTCCTCTATACGGCAAACGTTACGGCGAATAATATTTCCGTCTTCTCGATCGATTCTTCAGCGGGGACGCTGAGTCCGGTCGGCACGGTGGCAGCCGGGACGGGAACCTACCACGTGGCGGTGGATCCTGCCGGACGATTCCTTTATGCCGCAAACAGCACGGCCGGAAATGTGCAGATGTTCTCGATCGACCCGTCCACGGGGCTTTTATCATCGATGGGCACGATAGCAGCCGGTACCACACCGTACAGCGTCGCGGTCGATCCATTCAGCCGGTTCGTGTATGCGGCGAACAGCGGCACGAACAACGTTTCCATGTATTCCGTGAATGCTAATACTGGAACATTGACGTCTAACGGCACGATGGCGGCAGGAACGGCCCCGTTCAGTCTCGTTACAGATCCTGCCGGAAAATTTCTCTTCGTGAGCAATAATACGTCGAATAACGTTACCGCATTTCTGATCAATCAGACGACCGGGCTGCTGACGACGAGCGGAACAACCGGCGCGGGCACCGGCCCGTTCTACATTGCCGTGGATCCGACGGGCGCGTATGCGTACACGGCGAACAATACTTCGGCGAATGTTTCTGCCTTTAGCATCAATCCGGCGACGGGAATTCTCACAGCCAACGGAACGATTGCGGCAACGGCCCCTTTCGGAATCACCGTGGACGGGACAGGCCGCTATCTTTATACGGCGAATAACGTAGGCGGTACCGTCTCGAGGTTTACCGTGAGTTCAAATGGACAGCTCACGCTGAATGGAACGATCGCGGCGGGTTCGAGCCCGAACGGGATTGTGGCCGACCTGACGGGACGGTTCGTCTATGTCGCAAACTTTGGCGGCAGCACAGTCTCGGCCTACTCGATTGGTTCCGGCGGCATACTGACTACGAATGGAACGATTTCGACCGGCGCCGGCCCGCAGGGGCTTGCTGTGGCATATTACTACTGAGCTGCTTCATGGCTGGCGCTGCGAGAGGTACTCGCGGATTTTCTCTGCCATGCCAGGCGTGATGTTGTACCCTTCTGCGCGCACGCGCTCCGTGTATTTTTGAAACGAATAGCTGTGCTGCGAACTGCCTATGAGCCCGAAGAAGCACCCCGTCAGCGAACTTTCAATCTGCTCGCAAAGAGTTGCGTCCTGCGAAAGCCTCATTTCAAAATGTCTGAGCAGCCGTCCGTTTACGGATCGGCAGATGCTCCGATAAAAGCCGAACCGCAGGAGAATGCCCGAGTCTACAGAACGATTTGCGATATCCCGCTCAACGGCGTTCAGATCCAGGCAGTCCACGACTTCGATGCGATATGGCAGAGAGCGCTTGATCGAGGCTACGAGCCGAGTGAACGTGCAGTCTGCCGTGGAATCGCCGGTGCAGTCCGCAGGTTCGCAGTCACGCTTTTGATTCGGGCACCGCGTGTAGATAACGAGATCCGTGTCGGATGAAGTCTGCGCCTGTCCGAAGTTAACCGAACCCAGAATGTCGAATGCAAGATCCCGGCGCCGCTCCGGCGGGGTCGCGCAAATCGCCCGCAGGTCAGCGATTCTCTGCCGCGATACGCGCGTCTCAAAATCGCGAAAGAGTCTTTTCAGACCGTTGAACTGGCGTATGATTTCGTGGTTGCGGAACCTCGGGACAGCCATGTGAGCCCCTCCGACCAACTTCTGTATGTTTCTTACACAGACGTAAGCGGGCGGCTAGAAGTTTCCGGCGAATCGACGGGCGCGGAAGGGAAAAGCAGGCCTGATTTTTGTCTCGAAAAGATCTGAGAAAACAGATCCGAATTATTCGAGAGCCATGCGCAGCTTCACCAGGTTTTCCAGAAGCCGGTCAAAGGCACGGTTGCGTTCGGCCGGATCTGGAAAGGTGAGGATGCGTTTGCCGTTCGGCTCAAGGAACGTGATCTCGATTGCCTGAGGCTCCTGCTTTTTGATGGAAATTACATGATCCAGCTGGATCAGTTCATTGTCCCCGAGCCTGAGCCAGAGCATATCAACCTCCGTTTGAGCGGGCAAATTCGCGCATCATCACGGACAACACCTGGCAGGCTTCCTCGCCCACGGCGTTGTAGACAGATGCACGCAATCCGCCCACGGAACGATGTCCCTTCAGACCCATCAACTTCCTTTCTTCGGCCGCTTTGAGGAACTTCGACTCGAGATCCTCGGACGGAACGTTGAAGGTAATGTTCATAAGGGAACGCGCGTCTTTGACGGCATGTCCCCGGTAGAATTTGGGGAACTCGTCCATTACATTGTAGATCAGGTCGGCTTTGCGGACATTGTATTTGTGCATTTCCGCGAGTCCGCCCTGCTTCTCGATCCACGACACGACGAGGCCGAACACGTAGATCTGGAAGGTCGGGGGTGTATTGTAGAGGCTGTTGTTCTTCGCGTACGTGCTGTAGCGGAACATCGTCGGGATCTCTTTGGACTCGCGAGCATAGTAGTCGCGGTCAATGATCACGACGGTTACGCCGGACGGGCCGGCGTTCTTCTGGGCGCCTGCGTAGACCATGCCGACGTTCGTCCAGTCGATCGGGCGTGACAGAAAATCAGAACTCATGTCGATGATCAGCTTCGTGTCGCCCGGATTGGGGAAAGAATGGAACTGCGTTCCGTAGATCGTGTTGTTCGAAGTAATGTGGAGGAAATCCAGTCCAGGCTTCGTCTTCACGTCCGGGATGTAGCTGTGATTTTTGTCCTTTGAGCTGCCTGCGTCAAAGACGTTCACGCCCAGGAGTTGAGCCTGCTCGATGGCTTTCTCGGACCAGACGCCTGTATTGGCGTAGCCCGCCGTGCTTCCTTTCTTAGAAAGATTCATCGGGATCAGCGCGAACTGCGTGGAAGCGCCGCCGGTCATGTAAAGAATGTCAAATCGGTCAGGGATGCCGGCGAGTTTGCGGAGCCGCTGGTTTGTGTCCTCAAGTAGGGATTCAAAAACCTTGCCGCGGTGCGACATTTCCATAACGGACATGCCCGTATTCTGGAAATCCAGGAGTTCATCGCGTATGGTCTCAAGAACCGGCAGGGGCAGGGCCGCGGGTCCTGGAGAAAAGTTATAGACTCGTCTCATTCTGTCTGATTTTCTAAAGTGTAGCCCTCAGTCAAAGACGAAATGAGCCATACTCTGGATTATCTGGAATCGCAGCTCTACGTGGGCCATCTGAACGGCTCCTGTTCCTATCTCCCTTCCCGGGAGTCCAGCCTGCTGTTTCTGGAGGGACTGGGCCTGGGCGCCGGCTACCGCCTTCTCCTCGATCGCGGATACCGCCGCCACGGATTTCACGTCTATCGCCCGGATTGTACGGGCTGCCAGGAGTGCCGAATCCTTCGCATTCCTGTGCGCGGGTTTGAGCCGACCCGCAGCCAGAAACGCGTCTGGAAGAAAGGGAAGTCGGTCTTTCGCGTGGAAACCGGGCCGCCGTCGTTTGCTCCGGAGAAAGCCGAGCTTTACGCAAAGTATCTCGCGAGCCAGCACGGTTGCTGCGAAGACGTCGACCCCTGCCGTTACTCCGACTTTTTTGTGAACAGCTTTCTTTCCACTACGGAAGAGCTCCAGCTCTACTGCGAAGACCGGCTTGTAGGTCTCGGCATCTTCGACGTCGTTGGGGACGCTTTCTCTTCCGTGTATTTCTTCTTTGATCCGGACGTCGCGCGATACAGCCCGGGCACTTTCTCCATTCTGGCCGAGCTCGATCTCTGCAACCAGCGCGGCCTTTCGTATTACTACCCTGGATACTTCATCTCTGCCTGCCAGGCCATGAACTATAAGGCGAACTTCGGGCCGGCGGAGGTCAAGCTGCCGTCCCAGGAAAATTGGGCGCCGCATGTTAAGTCGTGCCTGCCCTGGGTCGATGAGTAGACCAGTGATTGATTATTAGCTTTTCTTTGCATAGAGGAAAGGCGGGGGGCGAAAGCCCCCTTTTTTTTGTGTTCTTTTCCGTTCCCTCCACATCCATCGCTCATGCGCTTCCGTTTCGCAGTACTTGTTTTTGCGGCAGCCTTTTCGGGGTCCGCTTTTGCTGAAGCGGAGCAGACGCCTCCGGTTCATTATGTCTCGGCCGAAGCCGGACTGGCGCTGACCGCTTCCGGCAGCATCATTGACAGCTCCTGGGGAGGGCTGCATCTGCTTGAGCTGCTCATCAACGCAAACGTGCTCTATGCGCCGCGCGTGTCGCCCGCGCTGCGCTACACCGGACCGATCTACCGCATTCCTGATTTTGACCTTTCTTCGCACCAGGCCGGCATCACCTACGAACGCCGCTACGATCACTGGTTTCTTGGAGGATCATTTCGCTACACGGACATCACGGCGCGCGTTGATATTCCGGAGACGTTCATCGTCGCTCCACAGCTCGGTTTCAATTTCCCGTTTGTGTCGCGCGTCACCCCGGAGCTTCACGACAGAATCATCCTGGCAAGCGTCTTTCAGGCCGAGGGAAGCGCCGCCTGGCACTGGAGCCCCGATTCATTTCTCGATCCATACGGACGCGTCTACGCAGGAGCCGGGAAGGGATGGGTCGCGCACTTTGGCGGAGGTCCGTACATTCACGAAATTCATGCCGGGGCAGGGGCCGGACTGCGCTTGAATCTCGACGACTACTTCATCGGCTGCGAAGTCAATGTGCTCGGCCACTGGGTGAATTCAGGCTCTTCCAGCTTCATTGACCGTACGGACGTTCTTGTGAATCCTGGCAATGGAAGCATTTACATTGTCCGGGCGCTTTTGAACGCCGGGATTCGCTTCTAGGAAGCGGACATGAGAACGAACATCGTGCACATCGGAGCCGGAGAGCTCCAGTACGAAATCAGACAGATTGTTGAGATCGGCCATAACGTTATGCGCCTTTCGGGCAAGCCGATTGCCTGGGAGAACATTGGAGATCCCGTCCAGAAAGGAGAAAAGCTCCCTGACTGGATGAAGGATATCATCGCGCAGGCAGTCCGCGAAGACAGCACGTACGCTTACAGTCCGACGCGCGGCCTGCTTGAAACCCGCGAATTTCTCGCGGAGAGACTCAACCGCGAAAAGGGCGTAAAGATACATCCAGACGACATCATCTTCTTCAACGGCCTGGGAGATGCGGTGAACAAGGTTTACGGCATGCTTCGCCGCGAGGCGCGCGTGATCGGCCCGACGCCCGCTTACTCGACGCATTCTTCCGCGGAGGCCGCACACGCCGGCTATCCGCCCATCACCTATCGGCTCGATCCGAACCGCGGCTGGATGCCCGACCTCGAGGAACTTCGCAACAAAGTGAAGTACAACGAAAGCATCGCCGGCATTATGATCATCAACCCGGACAATCCGACCGGCGCTGTGTATCCGCGCGAAGTGCTTGAGGAGATGGTTCAGATCGCGCGGGAGTACGAACTGTTTCTCGTGGGCGACGAGATCTATGTGAACATGGTGTATAATGGAAAGAAGTGCACGCATCTTTCTGAGGTGATCAAGGAAGTTCCGGGCATTTCTCTCAAAGGGATCTCAAAAGAATTTCCCTGGCCGGGCGGGCGCTGCGGCTGGATGGAAGTTTACAATCAGTCCGGGAACGTTATGTTCCAGAAGTACGTGAAGTCGATTCTGGACGCGAAGATGCTCGAGGTATGCTCAACGACGCTGCCTCAGGTTGTAATCCCGCGCATCATGGGTCATGCTGAGTACGCGAACTGGCAGAAGAGCCGGAACGCTTTCTTTGAGAAACGCAGCCGCCGCATTGCGGAGATTTTCTCCGGGATTCCTCAGATCGTGGTCAACCCGCCGGACGGGGCGTTCTACGTCAGCATCGTCTTCAAAGAAGAACTCAACAACCGCATGAAGCTCAAGATCGACAATGCGGCTGTGCGCGACTACATTGACGGAATCTGTTCGGGTGATATGCAGCCGGACCGCCGCTTTGTCTATCATCTGCTGGCGTCGCGGAACATCTGCGTTGTGCCTCTTACGAGTT
Source organism: uncultured Leptospiraceae bacterium (assembly GCA_964619995.1). Classification (GTDB taxonomy): domain Bacteria; phylum Spirochaetota; class Leptospiria; order Leptospirales; family Leptonemataceae; genus JAEUSB01. Next base: position 5,376 of record CAZUJO010000074.1, on the reverse strand, counting down.
TCGTTTGCAATCTCCAGGGATTCCGCTGCACGCTTCTCGAACGCGACGACGCGAAATTTGAGGAGATCTATCACGGAATTCGGGACGCCATCCTTGAATTCCTGAACAGCGCCGGATAACGTTGTGCCGATGCGAAAGGCCGATCACAGGGCCGGTCACGCAATCCGATAACACACGTTAGACGGTTTTTTTGCAGTGACGACTCTGGAGCCGGGTGTTTGTATGGGCGGATGCGCATCCTGTGGATCCTTCTCCTTCTCGGCGCCGCAGGATGCACCCCGCATGTATGCGACGGGATCGACCCGAGCTGTTCTGCGGCCATCCTCATCCCCTGGATGAAGGTTTACAAGCCCAGGTTCTTCTATGGATCGGATCAGAACCCAAACAGTTCGGTGACGCAGCACTATTCGGATCCGAACACCGGGACCCTGGGAGCCGTCGCGCCAAAACTGAGCCTTGCGCCGGCCACGGCGCTCGGGCAGCTGACTTCGGACATAAACGGCCGTTTCCTCTATGGCGCCAGCGGAAGCGGTGTTGTTTCCATCATGAAGATTGGCGCCACGACCGGCATTCTTTCGCTGATTTCGAACGTAGCGGTTCCGGGCACGACGCCCTATGGGATCGTCTACGACGTTCAGCAGCGATTTGTGTTTGTGTCTACGACCGGCGGATCGGGAACCATTTCGACATACGCGCCCTCCTATCAAAGCGGACTGTTGACGCTCATTGCAACGTTCAACCCTTCTGTCATCTGCGGCAATGCCGGCGGGCTTGCTGCTCATCCGAATGGAAGATTCTTATACTGCGCCGGCGGCACGACGATTGCGGGACTTGGGATCGATCAAAACAGCGGCACGCTTTCGAATCTCTCGACGGCCACGGCAACGGGAAGCGTGCAGTCGCTGGCCTTTGATTCTACGGGCACGCTGCTCCTTGTCTCAACGAGCACAAACGCGGAAGCCTACGCGATCAACCAGACGACCGGAGCGCTGACGCAGAAGTCCAGCCAGGCATTTGCCGGTATGGGCGCGTATGGAATCGCAGTTGTGCAGAACAATTTGTATGTTACGAATAATGCCGGTATTCGCGCGCTTGCATTTGATTCAGCGTGAAACATTT
>CAZUJO010000074.1:853-4247 GCA_964619995.1 uncultured Leptospiraceae bacterium | reverse complement strand
TGACCACGACGGGACTGAACTGTCTGGGCATTGCAGCGGAAGCTTCAGGCCGCTTCATTTACTACTTCAGCGGTTCAGGGCTGGCCTTCGCAATGTATCGAAACGCCGACGGTTCTCTGTCGACTCTGCCGCCCACGGGCGGACTCACAGCCGGGCTGGTCATGGTGTACGGGCATATGTCGAGCCCGCTGAACACCGCTTTCATCTCGGATACGTACTAGCTCTGCGAGCTTTCCATCTGCGACTGGCAGTAGTTCTGCAGCCCAACACGGCCGATGAGTTCGATCTGTGTTTCCAGAAAGTCAACGTGCTCTTCTTCGCTTTCGAGAATCTTCTCAAGCAGCTCGCGTGATCCGTAGTCCTTTACGTTTTCGCAGTGTTCGATAGCCGCGCGAAGGTCGGGGATGGCCATGTCTGTTTCGAGCGCGAGATCGCACTTGAGAATCTCTTCTACATTTTCGCCTACGCGCAGTTTGCCCAGGTCCTGCAGATTCGGAAGGCCTTCGAGAAACAGGATGCGTTCGGTGAGCATTTCGGCATGCTTCATCTCATCGATGGATTCTTTGAACTCATGATGACCCAGCTTTGCCAGGCCCCAGTTTTTCAGCATCTTGCTGTGCACGAAATACTGATTGATGGCCGTAAGTTCGTTGTAGAGAATCTTGTTGAGGTGCTTGATTACCTGCGCGTCGCCTTTCATTGCAATCTCCTGTCTGCCGAAAAAGCGGCAGTCTGCGGTTTCGTGTTCTGCTTCAGCCTCAACGCTCGGTCAGTTCAAACGCCCGGGATTCCCTGGCCTGATGGAGGATGCGGCTGGCTTCCGGGATGCATTTCCCACAGCACGTTCCCACGGCAAGCGCTCCCATGAGATCGGCCAGAGTTTCGCAGTCGTTCTTTTCCGCATGTTCGCGAATCTGGCGGTCTGTAATTCCTTCACAGATGCAAACGTACATGTGTCCAATTACGACTGAGACGCAGTCTCAGTCAAGTAGAAATCCGACCTTCCTTTTCCCCACGGGGGCCGGCGCGAGATATAAGACATAATCTTTGTTATCGGAACCAGAGCCCTCCTTGATCCGGATCGGTCGGTTCAGCCTGCAAGACGCAGGAAATCCGCTTGTTGCCCGGCGGCCAGGCATCAACCGTGCCCCGGTGAATGCACGCGTCCGCGATGCGATTCTATACGGCGGGGTTCTAGTCCTTGGCGCGGCTGCTTTGTGGCTGGTCTTCGCCACGGCAGCCAGCTGGTACGGAGATTCCTGGGCGCGGCCCGGGCACGCTGCTCTGGATTTGTCCGAATTTCGCGAGCACGTAAAAGAACCAACGAGTATCCTGTTCTTTCAAATTCTGACCATCGTCGCGCTGTCATTTGTAGTGTCGCGAGCGGTTCGCCGGCTCGGGCAGCCGGAAGTCATCGGCGAAATGCTTGCGGGCATTATGCTCGGACCGTCACTCCTCGGTCTCTTTTTCCCATCGGTATATGCCGGTCTGTTTCCGCCTTCCTCCCTCGGCAACCTGTCCAGTCTCTCTCAGCTGGGTCTAATGATCTTCTTGTTCTTGATTGGAATGGAAATGGACCTTGCGCACATGCGTCAGCATGTGCGGGTGGCCGTCTTCGTCAGCCACGCGACCATTGTTCTGCCATTCGTCCTCGGTGTGACCCTGGCCCTTTTCATCTACAGGACTCAGGCGCCGGCGGGCGTGGACTTCCTTTCTTTTGGTCTTTTCATTGGCGTCGCTGTGAGCATCACTGCGTTTCCCGTGCTTGCGCGGATTGTTCAAGAGCGCGGCCTGATGGCGACTCATTCAGGCCGCATGTCGATTGCGGTCGCCGCATTCGATGATGCAACTGCCTGGTGTTTGCTCGCACTGGTCGTGGCTCTCGTGCAGGCGCGCGGACCTGGTTCTGCCGTCATCACGGTTCTCCTTTCGGTATCCTATATGCTTTTTATGATGTTCGCCGTGCGCCCGATTCTGCGCCGCATGGGCGAAGTCTACTACACGCGCGAGTTCATTGGCCGCGGTGTGATGGCTGCGATCATTCTGTTGATTCTGGGTTCGGCAATTCTCACGCACATCATAGGCATTCATGCCCTGTTTGGAGCGTTTATGGCAGGCGTGGTGCTGCCCGGGAATTCTCGGTTCGGGCATCTTGTGGGAGAGAAATTGCGCGATTTCGCCAGCGTAATTCTTCTGCCGCTCTTCTTCGCGCTTACGGGAGTTCGGACGGATTTTTCTCTGATCCTTCAGAGCGGCTCACTCGGCATCCTGGGTGTTGTGCTTCTGGTTGCGATTGGAGGCAAGCTCGGCGGCGGGTTTGTAGCCGCGCTGCTCTCCGGAATGAAACCGCGCGAAGCGCTTGAACTCGGCGTGCTCATCAATACGCGCGGGCTTGTTGAGCTCATCGTGCTCAATGTCGGCTACGATCTCGGTGTGCTGAGCAAAGAGCTGTTTGCCGTGATGGTGCTGATGGCGTTTCTCACAACGTTCATGACCGGGCCGGCGCTGAGCCTGCTTCACAGGAAGAAAGCGGCGCGCGAAACAGCCGAGAACGATCACGGCCGCCGCGGCATCCTCTTTTCGTTCGGTCCTGTGCTCACAGGAGTTTCGCTTCTGCGCCTCGCGGTTCACTTGCGCCGCAAAGATGAGCGCATAACGGCAGCCCACTTCCATCAAGCCGAGATGATGGGCCGGGAACCGGAAGAAGGAAAGATTTTTGAAACGCTGAAACTTCGCGCCGAGGAGAAAGGCATTCCTCTCCGGACGCACGAAGCGATGGCCACAGAAATCTCCGAGGACATAGTGCGAGCGGCCGACGACGCCCAGGCAGAGATTCTTCTGCTCGGCGGCGCACGCTCCATGTTCAGCAAGAATCGCATCGGAGGAAAGGTCGGCGATGTCCTGCGCGAAGCTTCGTGCGCTGTTGGAATTTATGTAGAAAAGGATTTGCCTGAGGAATTTGAGCGCGCGGGCGTTTTGTTCTCGCGGCGTAAGGACGGCTTTCTTCTGCCGATTGCGGAACGGATGCGGTCTTCCGGCGTGGATGTTACGCTTCTGCCCACAACCGAAGATCTGATGGAGCAGCTGGTCGCGGCCCAGTGTCCGTTCCCGATGCGGCTCGACAGCAACCTTTACGCTGAGTTCGATCTCTTGATCATCAGCGTGCCGTACTGGCTCGAGAAAAGGTATCTTGAGGCAAACTGGATGGATGACCCTGCCTGCTCGCTCTTGCTTCTTCGTGAACAGTCAGGGCAATAAAAAAACCCGCAGGAAGCGGGTTTTGAGAAATGCGGCCGCCGGGGCCGCATCCGAAGCGATTAGTGTCCCTGAGCAGGCATCATGGGCATGATGCCCTGAGCAGATGCCGCGAAGCACTTGAACGTATCGAGTTTTT
>CAZUJO010000074.1:0-843 GCA_964619995.1 uncultured Leptospiraceae bacterium | reverse complement strand
TTTTTCGCAGGGAGCCTTTTTTACGCAGTCAATCACCTGGGGAGTAAAAGCAGCCGTCTGGGGGCTCTTGTCCAGGCTTGCGAACATCTTCTGGCAAGCTTCGGGCTGCATCAGAAGCATCTTCGACTGAGGATTCTGATCGCATTTCTGCACAACGGCGCAAATCTCATCGTATTTGGAGAGATCCGGTCCTTTTTTCTTGCAGTTTACGCCTGCGAAAAGCAGAGCAGAGAGCGTCAGAGTCACACTGATCAGAAGTGTCTTTTTCATGCGGCAGTATTACTTGAAAAACTCCCGCTGTCAATCCAATCACACGTCTGCTCTGACGCCCGCTGATGCCTCCGCTATACTATAGAAGCAAGGAGTTCATAAGTTTCGCCCGTGAACTTCCCGACATCGGAAGGTTCAACCGCTCCCTGTGCAATGCGCGCAAGCCCGTATACAGCGCGCGCGATTCGCTCCTGCTTCGAGGGCCCTTCGCCTGCGATGATGGAAGGACGTCCGAGCGCCTGAATGAGCGGGTGCTTCAGATTCAAAACGAGCGAGTGTTCCTCCGGGAGCTTCGCGCCTGGCATCTGGTAGGCCGCCGCCATTTCGGACATCCGTCGCATGAACTCCGGCACAAGAACGAGAGCCGGCACCTGCCCCGCTTTCAGCGATTCTATGCGGATGGTAACTTTTGGGTTGGCAAGAGCTTTCGTGAACAACTCCCTCAGTCTGTCCTCGGTGTTCTTTGCTTCCGGGTCTACGATCCTGGACGAAGCGTCGGAATCGAGCATCAGGTCGGCGAGCTCTGAGTCTACCCGGGTGAATCGACAGCCCTTCTCTTTTGTTTCCAGGAAC
>CAZUJO010000073.1:6420-11735 GCA_964619995.1 uncultured Leptospiraceae bacterium | reverse complement strand
CATCAGCACGTTTCGCAGGTGATGGACCTGATGGTGCACCGTCGCTCCGCCTTCGAGCGAAAGCGTGACTCGCACATCCCGGCGTGACCGGCCGAAAAGACTTTCAAGCACATCGTTCACCTGAGCTTCGACGTTGATGTCTTCCGGTTCCTGCATTTTCGTTGTTTCAAGCTTCCAGATCTGGAGCGCTTCGGTAAGCAGCGCGCTGATGGACACAACCATCGCTCCAATTCTGTCCAGACGGCGCGAAATTGCCTCTTCGTCCATCTGCCCCCTGTACGATTTCAGAATTTCGGCAGACGATTGAATCACGGCCAGAGGAGTTCTGAACTCATGCGACAGCACATCGATCAGATCTGCGCGCGTACGGTTGATGTTTCGCTCCGCAGTCAGAAGGGCGTCGAGCTGATCGAGCACCTTGCGCTCCGTAAGCATCAGACGTTCAAGCACGGCAAGCCGCGCAGTGTCCCCCTGAGCCGCGGCGAGGGGATCTTCCTCCGAACGCTGCAATGCGGTGATGTCTTCGATGACCGCAAAAAAGAACTGAATGGAGCCGCCTTCCTCTTTCAAAGGCGTGATCGTGATGTATTCCCAGTAGAGGTCGCCGTTCTTCTTCTTGTTCACGAATCGACCGTGGAATTCTGCGCCCGTCAGGATCGTTCCCCAGAGCCGCTGGTATTCCTCTGCCGTGTGGCGTCCGCTCTTCAGCATCCGCGGATTGTTGCCAATGCATTCTTCTTTGGAATAGCCTGTGATCTCGGTGAATGCGCGGTTCACGAATTCGATGGCGCCGGCTGAATTCGTGATCATGATTCCGGACGGAACAATGTCGAGAATGCGGCGAAGGCCGATTTTTTGAGCGATTTCTTCGAGGATCATTTCAAGTTCCAGCCGGCCCGCCGAGCGCCGGTGCCGGCTTTCCGAGATAGTATCCCTGGAGAATATGGCAGCCCAGATCCCGGACGATTTGAACCTGCTCCGCAGTTTCCACGCCTTCGGCCACAACTTCCAGATTCAGCTTTTCTGCGAGGCCCACGATGGTGCGGATGATGTGCTTGCTGCTGTCATTTCGCTCAACGTCGATGACGAATGCGCGGTCAATTTTCACGCGATCAATCGGCAGATCTTTTAAATAGGCCAGAGAAGAATACCCGGTGCCAAAATCATCCACGCTGAGGGAAACGCCGAGTCCCTTCAGCGAGTGGAGCCTGTGCAGAGCCTGCTCCTGATTGCGCATGATGCAGCTTTCCGTAATTTCGAGGTCGAGGCGCGACGGATCGAGACCCGTTTCCGCGAGAACCCGGGAAATTTTTTCAACAATGCGGGCATCTTCAATTTCTCGCGCCGACAGGTTCACCGACAGCCAGCCCGCCGCGCCGCTCTTGATGAGCGCGAGACTGGATTCGCGCAGCATCCAGTGGTCAATGTCGCGGATCAGTCCCGTGGTTTCGGCAATTGGAATGAATCGCGCGGGCGAAATCATCCCGTGCTCCGGATGCTTCCATCGAATCAATGCTTCGCGCCCGCAGAGCGACAGATCCGACGAACGAAACTGAGGCTGGAACCATGCTTCAAACTCGCCGCGCGAAAGCGCATGGACGAGCGCATTTTGAATGTCCAGTTCTCCCAGCGCGCCCGCCAGAAGATCTTCGCGAAACACGACTACGGGAGCGCCGCGGTCAAGGGCATGCTGCAGAGCAATTTCAGATCTTCGAATGCGCTCCCGGTCGGAGAGATCCGGCCGGCCGGGACAGAGTCCGGCGTTTACAGCGAGGTTGATGAAGCGCTTACCGACGCCTGCCGGTTTGCGAAGCGCGGACATGATGCGCGATGAAGTCTCAACGGTCTCCTGCGTTCCAGCTTCGGGAAGAATGACAAGAAATTCATTCAAATCCACGCGCTTTACAAAGAGACTCGAAACGCTGCGAATACGGTCTTCGATTTCTGAGATGAGCTCCTGGCGTTCGTCAGAACCAAGAAGATTCTCCATGTAATGGAAACGATCCACGCGAATCATCAGGGCAGACCATGCCCCGGGCAGGTCAGGTGGAATTTCGGATACGGTGCCCTGCGAATTGCCCCGTTCAAGCCCGGCCGCAACGGCAGCGAGCAATTCAGGACCGGTATACGGCTTTGTGAGGTAGTCATCGGCTCCAGTCTGCATGGCCTTTCGCATGTCTGCGTGCGAATCTCGCGCAGAAAGGAACAGAAACGGCGTGTGCGGAAAAGGACCGCGACGTACGGCGGCGAGGACGTCGAATCCGTCCATCCCGGCCCCAAGACCGATGTCGCATATAATGAGAGATGGATTTTCGCGCTGGGCCGCCGCCACTGCCGAAGGACCGTCTGAGCCCTCTACAACATGATAGCCTGCCGCTTCGAGAATGAAGCGCAGGTCCTCCCGGACGTCCGGGTTATCCTCCACGATGAGCAGCTTCTGCGACTTCATGATGTCCAGAATATATTAAACCATGGACAGAATCAATTGTAAAGCCGTGCAGAATCGGTTTGTTATCCGTGCCAGTACGGATATGCGTTTCTGGCCCCGGATTTGCGGCTGCGGGCCTTGCGGGCGAAAAAACACGCGGCCGAAATCGCTTGCGAAAACGCCCTGGGTCAGAAATCATCTCGGACAGCGCATGAAACGTAGATTTGCAGTGGATTGCGCCGTCGCCGCCGGCCTGGTCCTCCTTACAGCGGCTTTTCAATCTGCTCTCTGGCAGTGGATCGCTCCTACCCTCTGGCTGCTCTCAACGCCGGCGGTCTTGATCGGGGCAAAGCGGGGCGGAATCACGGGCTACGTAACGACGGCTCTGTCCGTGGCAATGGTCAATACGCTGTTTGCCCCGCACACGCAGCAGTTTCCATTCCTGTCCAGCCGTGAGCTGGGCTCCAGTCTGCTTTTGCTTGCCGCCGGCAGTATCCTGTCCTTCCAGCAAAATCGATCCAGGGCGGCGCGCAATGAGCTGTCGTTTCACAGCGCAATTCTTCGTAATCTGGGAGAGGGCGTGTTCCTGGTCCGGACTTCGGATGCATCAATCCTCTATACAAACCCGCGATTCGACGCCCTGTTCGGCTACGAGCCAGGCGAGCTTGTTGGAAAGAACGTCAGCGTCCTCAATTTTGCGGGCGAACACACGGCCGAAGATCGGGCGCGCCAGATCAACGAACAGCTCCACACAAAGGGAGTCTGGACTGGCGAAGTGCACAATTGCAGGAAGGATGGAACTCCTTTCTTCAGCCACGTAAGAGTCGTTACATTCGAACACAGCGCCTACGGAAAAGTCTGGATCGGGGTTCACGAAGACATCACTGCACGCAAGGAAGCCGAGGCGTCCGCTCAAATGGAAAGCAGCCGGGTGCGCGAGGCCGAGAGAAGGTTCGAGCAGCTGGCGCGTGCCATGGATGAAGTCTTCTGGATGACAGACACTACAAAAACAAGAATCGTCTATGTCAGCCCGTCCTATGAGCGCGTATGGGGAAGATCATGCGCTGACCTCTATGCGCATCCGTACTCCTGGCTTGAATCGGTTCACCCGGACGACAGAGCCCGCGTGCGAAACGCAGCACAGGATCAGATAGGCGGCGGCGAATACGAAGCTGAATACCGAATTGTCAGACCGGACGGCGACATCCGCTGGATTCGCGATAAGGGCGCGCTCACACGAAATGATAACGGTGAAAGCATCGGGTTTGCGGGCATCGCAAGCGACATCACCGCGCAAAAGCGCCTGACGGAGCAGGTAATTCATTCCCAGAAGATTCAGAGTCTGGGAACTCTTGCCAGCGGCATCGCTCATGATTTCAACAACATACTCGGAATCATTCTCGGACAGACGACCAGACTCGCCGAAAGCGCGGCCGAAGAAGACACAAAACGGCGGCTCCAGGCGGTCATCGATACTGCACGCCGCGGGGCCGCTCTCGTAAGCCAGCTTCTGACCTTCGCGCGCAAAAACGAATCCATCCACGAGCTTTCCAGCATCAACTCCATCGTGCAGGATGTCGGGAACATCCTGCTGGAAACCTTCCCCAGATCCATACGCACTACTTACAATCTAGAGCCCGCGCTTCCTCTCATGATGCTCGATGCGGCGCAAATTCATACTCTGCTTATGAATCTCGCAATCAACGCCCGGGATGCCATGCCGCGCGGAGGAACGCTCTCCATTTCCACGCATGTCGTCGGAGGGTCGGTCGTGCGAAACCAGTTCCCGGCCGCGAAGGGAAGCACCTACGTGCAGCTTGAAGTCGCAGACACGGGGACAGGAATGCCGGAAGAAATTCGAAAACGCGTGTTCGAGCCGTTCTTTACAACCAAGGATGTCGGAAAAGGAACCGGTCTGGGCCTGCCCGTTGCGTTTGGAATTGTAGAGTCGCATAACGGGTTCATCGGCGTGGAAAGCGAACCGGGGCTGGGCACTCGAATCAGCGTCTTTCTGCCCGTGGCAGAAAGGGACCAGGCGGTGCCCGCACCGGGTCCTGCTGTTGAGAGAAAGGATCAGGGCGCAGAAACGATTCTGGTTGTGGAAGACGAGCCGCTTCTCGGAGAAATCCTGCAGGAGGCCCTGAGCGGCCGCGGCTACAGCGTGGTCCTCGCCGCGGACGGCATGGAAGGGCTGCGCAAATTCGCCGAAAACCGGGGCAGGATCGACCTCGTGATCTCAGACCTCGGACTCCCTCTTCTCGACGGGCCGGCGCTTGTAAAACAAATCCGCGGAATGGCGCCTGATGTGCCGATCGTGCTGGTGAGCGGATTCATTGATCCGCAGACGCGCGCCGAGCTCGAAAGTTTCGGCTGCACGACGTTCGTCCAGAAACCTTACCGCATCAATGAAATGCTCGCCGCTGTGGGCAGCGCGCTCTCCTCCTGAACCGTATTCAAAATCAGTTCAGCGGCCACTCGGCGCGCCGGTGAAGAACCGGATGCGTGGTCATTGATTTCGTACACGTAGATCCCGCCGCCGAGCTGGTTCAATATATTCTGTACGATCGTCAGTCCTATGCCCATTCCCAGTTCTTCGGCTCGAAAGCGTTCGTCATAGGTATTGTGGATCCGAAAGAATGGTTCGAACACGGTGTTTTCCATTTCGCGTGGAACGCCGCTGTTGCGGCCGCGCGAAAACTCAACGTCATTGAGCACGACGATCGAAAGGGCATTGCCGCTCCGGTACGTCGTGACATGCACCGCGCTCTTCGGAGGCGAATACTTGAATGCGTTCGTGAGAAGTTCGCGCATGCAAAGGGCCAGGCCTTCGCGGTGCCCGCTTACGCAGACGTCCGGGATTTCCTCAACGAACACCCGGTGGTCTTTG
>CAZUJO010000073.1:392-6410 GCA_964619995.1 uncultured Leptospiraceae bacterium | reverse complement strand
GTCTTTGATCGCGCGCAGCGGCTCCACCGCTTCGACGGCCGAAGCAAGAACTCCCGCAAGGACAGAAGGCTCGACGGGCGAAGCGGCATAGGAAGCGTCAAACGCCGCAGTCACGCTGTCGAGGGAATCAAACCAGTCTCGAATCACCTCTCCGCTTCGCAGCAGCTCCGCGTACATTTTTTCAGGGATCGAAACGCGGCCGTTCTCATGCGCGCTGCCCATGGATATGAGATCAATGAGGGTGGTAATTCCTCCAATTCCCAGGCCCTGGGAGATGGAATGCTTTATGTTCGCGATGAGCGTTTTCTCTGCGGCGATGCGGTCCTTGAGTTTGCTTTTCTCTTTCCAGATCAACCATTCGAGCTTATTCCGCATGCGAGAAGCGGAATCCTGGGCGCACAGAATCGACGCCTCTTTCTCCCGAAAAAAGGAAACCGCGCGCCGCAGATGCGCAATCAGCGCAAGCGGATCCGAAGTCTTGTGAACAAACTCAAAAACAGGACCGAGCCGCCGGTCCGCACCCAGTCTCCGCTCTTCCTGCGACGTGTAGATTACAATCACAGGATCGGCGCTCTGCCGCCGCAGCGCGGCGAGCAAATCTTCGCAGCGATGTTCTCCGCCGAACACTTCCGCCACAATGACTTCGGGCTTCTCAAAGGCAATGCAGGCCAGCGCTTCCGCGACCGTTCTCGCCCGCATTACGTAGAAGCCGTTGGCGGTCAGGATCTCCTGGAGCATGTCGAGGCTTCGCTCGTCCGAATCGAGGCACAAAATCCGGCCGGACGAAACCGCCGGCATTGGCTCGGTCAAAAGCGGCGCGGCGTTCATGTCAGCAGTTGTTTTACAATGTCCAGAAACTGGGCCGGACGAAATGGTTTTACGACCCATCCGTTTGCGCCTGCGTCCGATCCTTTTTGTTTCATGGACTCTTCTGACTCGGTGGTCAGAGTCAGAATCGGCACGTCCGGATCGCGCTTCCGCAGTTCTTGAATGAACGTGATCCCGTCCATTACGGGCATGTTGATATCCGTAATGACGGCGTTTACCTCGCCCGGGATGTATTTCGAGAGTCCATCCTGACCATCGTTCGCAATGATCACCTGATATCCTCCCATCTCGAGCGTCTGTCTCACGAAGCTCTGCATGGTCGGTGAGTCGTCTACTGCCAGTATCGTTCCCATAGGATCCTCCGCTACTTTTGCTTGAACATCGTTACAGTGCTGTTGTTGATCTCGTAGTACCGCGCAAGTCCGCATTCGCGCATAACGTAGTTCGCATAATATCCGTTCAGCGATTCAGCGGACCCGAGAATCAGAACGCCGTCAGGCTTCAGGGCTGCAGCGAGCCGTGAAAACACGCGCCTCTTTTCTTCTTCCGTGAAGTAGATGCAGACGTTGCGGCAAAAAATGATATCGAAACCTGATGGATAGGCATCCGCGATCAGATTCAGGGCGCGAAACTCCGTCATGGCTCGGAGCTGCTGGCATACCTGCATGCCCTCGCCTGATCGGGAAAAGTATTTTGCCTGAAATCTCTCCTGCAGGCCGCGATCCATTTCAAAAGCGGAATAGATTCCCGCGCGAGCCCGTTCCAGAGTTGGCTGGCTGATGTCAGTTCCCAATATCCTTGTCCCTTTTACCAGCTCCGGAAACTTCTCCGAAAGGAGCATCGCAATGGAGTAGACCTCCTGCCCGGTTGAGCATGCGGCTGACCAGATATCGAGTCGTGCGCCGCCGGGCGCTGCGCGTGTGATTCCCCGCTTCTCGAACCACTCGGGCAAAATCTGCACAATCATTGCGTCAAAGATGCTTTCATCGCGGAAGAATCGCGTTTCATGAGTCGTGATTCTGTCGATGACCTGATGAAAGAAGGGCGAGTCAGCAGCCTCTTCAAATCGTTTCGCCATTTCTTCATAGGACCCGATGCTGTGCTCGCGCATCAAATCGCTCAGGCGCGCCTCCACCAGATAGAGCTTGTCTTCTTCGAGATTCACGCCGGTCTTACGATGAATCGCGCTGCGAAGCGCCGTATGATCTCCGCTCATGGCATGGCCTCCTTGATCCGGTTTACGATCCCGGCGGGATCGAGGACTTCGTGGACGATGCCTTCCTCCGTCGGGCGCGCAGGCATTCCATAAACGAGGCAGCTCGCGGCCGACTGGGCGATGAGGTGGCATCCGGCTTCGCGCATCGTGCGCATGCCCTCGTATCCGTCATAACCCATACCCGTCATGATCACTCCCACGGCCCGGCGGCCGGCGCACTTCGCAACAGAGCGAAAGAGAACATTCACCGAGGGCTTACAGTTCAGCTCAGGCGGACCGTCATTGAGCACGGCGAAGTACGATTCCCCCTCACGTACGATCTCCATGTGCGCGCCGCCCGGTGCCACATAGGCGCAGCCTGGCTCGAGCCGCGTGCGCTCAAGCACCTCGCGCACCTGCAGGCCGGAAACCTCATTCAGCGTCGCGGCCAGCTGACCTGTAAAACCGGCCGGCATATGCTGCGCGACAACGACACTTCCCGAGAGACGGTCGAGCCCTGAAAACATTTCGCGCAGAATTTGCGGGCCGCCTGTGGAGATGCCGATCGCGCAGATATCAAACGCCCCGCCGGAGAAAGCAGCAGGCGCCTGCGCCGGTCCGCGCAGAGGAATCTCCCGGCGCTGGAGCGCGCGAATGCGCGGCACGAGGACGGATCGAATATAGTGGTGGGCTTTCTCGGAGCCGTTCGCGGACGGCTTCGTCACAAAATCGGCAGCGCCCAGCTGAAGCGCCTGCATGGTTACGCGCGCGCTCTCCGTGGTCGGCGAGCAGTACATGATCACGGCAGTGTCGGGAAACTCCTGCCTGAGAACCCGCAGCGTTTCGAGTCCGTTCATTTCAGGCATTTCCTGATCGAGCACAATGACTTCCGGGCGGAAGTGGCGGACGCGCGGCAGAGCAAGGCGTCCGTTCACAGCGTGCGACACGACCGTGATATCAGCCTCATCGCCCAGCGTCGTGCGCAGGAGAGCGCGCTGGACCGGAGAATCGTCCACGATCAAGACCGTTATTTTCTCCGCGTTCTCCATCGCCTGCTCCCCGATCATTCCTCAGACCTTGAACTGTGCCGTGATTTTTGAGAGTTCTTCCGAAAGCCTCATGAGCTCAGAAGACATCGCGGATGTCTTGCTGGCGTCCTGGGCGCCCAGAGCTGAAGCGCTCGAGATCCCTTCAATGTTCCTTGCGACTTCTTTAGATGCGGTGCTCGACTGAGATACGTTAGACGCAATCTCTTTGGTGGTAATGGACTGCTCTTCAACGGCCGAGGCGATCGCGCTGTTGATTTCGTTGATCTGCTTGATCACCGACGAAATCATCTGAATTGCATTGACCGCAGTATCTGTGCTTTTCTGAATCGCCTGAATCTTATTTTTGATTTCCTCCGAGGCGAGTGACGATTGACGGGCCAGTTCCTTGACCTCCTGGGCCACGACCGCAAAACCCTTCCCTGCTTCGCCGGCTCCGGCCGCTTCGATGGCCGCGTTGAGAGCGAGCAGGTTCGTCTGCGCCGCAATCGTTGAAATCGTTTCGATCACTTTGCCGATTTCTCCCGCGCTCGAACCCAGCTCCTTGACGACGTTGTCAGTTTCGGCGGCAGTACGGTTGGCCTCGCTTGCGATTTTCGCGGCGTCCGATGCCTTTCTCGCAACCTCTGCGATCGAAATCGTCATCTCCTCCGCAGAACTCGAAATGACCTGCAGATTCTGATTCATCTGGGTCGCCGATGCCGCGATGGCCTGGGACTGCTGCGACGTCTGCTGGGTTCCCGCGGAGAGCGACTGGCTGGCCTCGTTCAACGCCCGCGCGTTTTCTGAAAGAATGCCGGTGGACTCTTTGATTTGCGCCATGACCGCAGCATTGTTGATCAGCATGTTCAGCAGAGCCTTCTGCAGATCGCCCACTTCATCGTTGCGATTGTGCGGGATTGCCGCGCGAAGATCGCCCGTCGCAATCCGGTTGGCTATATCAGCCGCTTCGCGAACCGGTTTCAGGATCAGCCGGATGACGGCCAGAAATCCGAGAGCCCCGGCGACGGTGATTCCAATCAGAATCCGCTGCAGAAAATCGGGTCCGTTCAGAAGATCGTTTATCTCTATGCCGAGAGAACCGACGACGGCGATGCCGGCCAGCGTGAGGGTCTTTACCCAGAGTGAGATCTGGCGGCGGTCCGACCACGGGAATGTTTTCTTCCCTGCGAGAATGGCACGGTAAAGATCCTCTGCCTTCTCAATCTGCGCTCGCGAAGGCTTCCTGCGCACCGACGTATAGCCTGTTACCTGACCGTTTTCAACCCGCGGCGCCACATTTGCGTCCACGTAGTAGTGGTCTCCGTTTGTGGCGCGGTTTTTCACGATTCCGTTCCAGGGGTGACCGGATTCGATCGTTTCCCAGAAATCCTGGAACGCGCTTCGCGGCATCGACGGGTTCCGAATCACGCTGTGCGGTTTGCCGATCAATTCGGCCACTTCCGCGCCCGTAATTTCCGCAAAATCCTTGTTCGCGTACGTAATCTTGCCTTTCAGGTCCGTCATCGTGACGAGCGTGCTGCCGTCGCGCATGATGCGTTCGTTGCCGGTGAGCGTCACCGGAAGATTCTTGATTTCGGTATCGAGCTTCTTCCGTTTTCCCTTCCTGCGCCCCTGAGTGATGACTGAACCATCTGTGACAAACATACTCGCCTCCTATTGCTTCCCGCTTAACAGTTGTTCTACGTTCAAGATTACAACGACACCGCTTGATGTGCTCGTAATGGCACGGATGTATTTATCTTCCGCCTCTGTAAGGCCGGCCGGCCTTGTCTCAAGGGCGCTCTCGGCCACCTGGATCACGTCAGAGATCGCGTCCGCCATGAGCGCGACGCTGTGGCGATCATCTTTGAGACGAACAATGGCCTCGCCCTGAGTGGAAGCGGCTCCTTCGTAGCCGAGCAGGACGCGCAGGTCCAGGAGCGTCAGCACTTCGCCTCTCAAATTCATGATTCCCGCAACCGATGCGGGAGCGTGCGGGACCCGGCGCACGCCGGAGCGAGCCGCAACCTCGCGGCATGCCGTCAGTTCAATTCCAAATCTCTGGTCGCGAAGGAGCCATGTCATGACCTGCATCAGTGCGCCTCCCTCTCTGCCCGGATCAGCCGGACCGGATCGATTACGATGGTGGTTTGATCGTTCCAGATCGTGTGACCTGCAAGCCCCGCCGCCTGGGAAGAATGCTCAATGGATGCGAGCCGTTCGACGCTGTGCACTTCGTGCGCTGCGACCGCGCCCGGCTTCCCGTCGACTTCAAAGATGACCAGGTGAACCCAGTCCGTCTTTTTGACAGGAATCCGGATGATGTTCTCGAGCCTGATGACCGGGATCACCGAGCCCTTCACCTGCACAACTTCGCGGCCGACCAGATCCTCGATCGCCGCTTCCTGCACGAGGACGATCCTGGGCGTGCTTTCAATCGACGCGGCGAATGCGCGGCCGGAAGAATGGAACATCAAGTACTGATTCTCAAGGACGCCTGCCTGGCGCGTTTGTTTCTCTTCTTTGAGATTCGCATCGAGCGAATTCGCGCGCGCAATTCCCGTCGCATCGAGGATCAGCACCGCTTCGCCGTCGCCCATGATTGCGGCTCCTGAGAAATACGGAATGCCGGACAGGTGAGCGCCCAGCGGCCGGATTACAATTTCCTCCGGGTTCAGAATGTCGTCTAACGCCATTCCGAACAGATGCCGCTCTGTCTTGATGACGGCTATGAACTGCTCTTTGCTGCCCTCAAGTTCCGGGTACAGCATCGACGTAGCGGAGAGCATGGGGATCAGACGCCCGCGCAGATTGTACAGTCTGTGGTCTTCTACGATCTGGATGAGCGATGGATCGAGAAGGGCCAGCTCTACAATGTTCTGCTGCGGAAGCGCATAACGTTCTCCCCCGCACAGTACCAGAAGGCAGGTCGTGATGCTCAATGTCTGCGGAAGGACAGCCGTGATC
>CAZUJO010000073.1:0-382 GCA_964619995.1 uncultured Leptospiraceae bacterium | reverse complement strand
GCCTTTTCCCTCTGTGCTCTCGATCTCCACAGATCCGCCCGCGCGCTTGAAATGCTCGCGCACGATGTCCATTCCGACGCCGCGGCCGGAAGTGGACGTTACGCGCTCTGCGGTACTGAAGCCGGGAAGAAAAACCAGCTCATGAAGCTCCGCAGGCGTTGCAGAATCCGCCCGGTCGCGGGTGAAAATCCCTCTTTCCACTGCGCGCGACCGGATCCGGGCCAGGACGAGTCCCTTTCCGTCGTCTGAAACGCTCAGAACCACATTGCCGCCCCGCAAAACGGCTGTTACGCGGATGTGGCCGGCAGCCGGCTTGCCGGCGCGCACCCGGTCCTCGGGCTTTTCGATGCCGTGATCCACAGCGTTGCGAATGATGTGCAGG
>CAZUJO010000072.1:0-11750 GCA_964619995.1 uncultured Leptospiraceae bacterium | reverse complement strand
CACCCCTGAGATAAGCCATGTCCTTTCAAATGGTCAACTTTAAAGCGGGCTCCTATGTTGTCATAGAGGGCAAACGGGATGCCCTGAACTTCTTCATCATCCGTCAGGGCAAGCTCAAGACCACCAAAGAGAATCCGGTCATCGGAGAGGACAGCTCCCAGATCCTCGGACCCGGCGACTTCTTCGGCGTAGAAAGCGCCATGTCGGGTCACTCCCGCATTGAAACGGTAGTCGCGCTCTCAGACTGCTCTCTCATCCAGGTAAACAACGATCAATTCGGACTCTTGATTCAGAAGAACGCGCCCGTGGCGATGAAGATCATCCGGTCGTTCTCCGTCAAGCTGAGGTCGTTCGACAACACCATCACACGCCTTTCCTTTCGCAACGCCGTTGAGGAAGATCCTTCGCATCTGTTCACTCTGGGCGAACACTGGATGCGCGAAGGCAAGCCGAACCACGCAGCGTACGCATTTCAAAAATACCTTCAGTGGAATCCGCAGGGCGACAAGATCAGCCAGGCGAAGATCAACCTGCAGTCATTGAACAAGCCTCTCAAGGCTCCCGTGATTCCGGAAACGTCGATCAACCGGACGTACAAGCCGGACGAGATGATCTTCTGCGAAAATGAGCCGGGACGCGAACTCTACATCATGCAGAGCGGCCGCGTGAAGATTACGAAGATGGTGGACAGCCAGGAAGTGATGCTCGCGGTTCTGCAGACGGGCGACATCTTTGGTGAGATGGCTCTGCTGGATAACAAGCCGCGCAGCGCATCTGCGATTGCATCCGAAAACACAACGATGCTCGCCATCAACAAAGCAAACTTTGAAACCATGGTGCAGCAGCAGCCGCAGCTCGCCACGCGTTTGATCACGCTCCTTTCCGAACGAATCTGGATGGCGTATCGTCAGCTTGCAAACCTCATGATCACCGATCCGGTGGGCCGTCTATACGATACGCTGCTCACGCTTGCGGAAAAGCACCATGTGAAGATCGCAGCGAAGGCCGCCTATACGTTTGAGATCGGCGGAAAAGACCTGCTGAAGATGGTGGGCCTTGATCCGCTGAAAGACGAACGCTATCTGATGGAGCTTCTGAAGTCGCGCTGGCTGAAACTGGACGAAGGCAAGATCATCTGTATGGATCTTCTGGAACTCGAGAAACAGGTTCAGTTCTACAAGAAGAAGTCCACGATGGAACGCAAGCGCGACAAACCCGCATAATGTGGGAGCCCTTTCTCGTGCAAACCGGAGCAATGCTCGCTCCGAGACCGTTACCCGG
Source organism: uncultured Leptospiraceae bacterium (assembly GCA_964619995.1). Lineage (GTDB taxonomy): Bacteria > Spirochaetota > Leptospiria > Leptospirales > Leptonemataceae > JAEUSB01. The sequence continues at coordinate 10,469 of CAZUJO010000072.1, read as the reverse complement.
CATTGAAGGCATAGGAGACCGAATGCGCACCGCCGCGTTTGCAGAAATGCAGGCGGAGCGCGCATTCCGGCGGGCCGCAGAAATCTACACCGATGCTCCGGAGTCTCTGCGCGCCGCATGGCTTGAGCTGGCGGATGAAGAGGCGCGTCATCTCAAATGGCTCATGGACCGGATGTTAGAACTTCAAATCGACATCCGCGAGCGGCCGGTGAGCGATTCTCTCTGGCAGTCCCTCTCTTCCTGTCCCGACGCGAAGAGCTTCTGTCATTTTATTGCAGATTCAGAAGAGCGCGGGCGACGAGCGGGACAGCGTTTTCATGACGTGCTTCTCGAAAAAGATCCGGTCACGGCGAAAATTTTTGGCGACATCGCCCGCGAAGAGGTCCGGCATATCGCGCTCGCGTACCGATATTTTCCCCTTGAAACCCCCTCGCATTAGCGTTTTTCTTTTGACGACTTTCGTCGTCGATGTATGGCTCGGCTATGCAATCGATCGTTCGCCTCTGGGTTACGCTTTCCGGGGCCCTGCTCATCGTATGCACGGCGAAACCTGAGAACGATTTCTCAGGCGGAAACCTGGCGCAGGACTTCGCGCTGATGAATCTCACCTATTGCGCAGGGCACGCGGCCAAAGCGCAGGCAAGCCGCACGTTTGTAACAGGATTTGAAAATCTGAGCGACTTCAACGGCTTCTACATCTCTCCCTCGCCGTACCAGACGGTGGACACGCACGGCTTTTCGAGCGCCCAGGTGCACGGCGGCGGTACATCGCACCTTGCTTCGATTTCGGGAGCCGTAACGCAGTGTGCTGCCGGTTCGAATTGCAATCACCGGGGCTATCCTACGATTCAACTTTCGCGTTCGAGTCAGGGGAGTTTTTCCGGAACGATTTTCGTAGAGTTTTACACCTACGCAAGCTTCACTCTCAGCGGCACGCAGCAATGGATCAGCCTTGCGACGTTGACGTCCGATCCATCGGACGCATGGATGAGAACCGTGCTGATCAACGTGGACGGCATGGGTCTTGGAAGCACGAATCTCTACACAAACCTGTATCATGTTCCCTATCAGGGTCAAGGAGAGCGGACTTACCAGGCATCGTCGTCTAACGGTGGTCCCACGTATCCGATGAATCAATGGGTCAAGATTTCCGCCTGCGTGAATTTCGATCCGGCGAACGGCTGGGCAAAGGTCTGGCAGAACGACGTGCTCGTTTCAGCCGCGCCTGTGCTCGGCGGATGCGGGAATCTCGAGCAGGCGCACTTTGGATTGTATGCGCAGCCCACCGTGAACAACGGAACAATCTACAACGATGACCTGCAGATTCGCGAAGTAGCCGTCTGCCCGAAATAAGCGCCGCGACTCGTTCGCAGGATCAATCAGCCGGGACTGAAGCCATTTGACCCTGCGAGGCCTCCGGAAAAATTGACACCATTCAATAATCTTGAATGGAGATAGACCGTTGAGAAAAATCATCCTTATCCCGGCCCTGCTCGCGTTTGCGGCATGCGGCGCCGGAAAAACAAACGAACTGCGAGAGCAGGCAAAAAAGACTCTGGGCGTGCTTCCTGCAAAAATGCCCGGGTCCGAGAAAGACACGCCGGCTCTGGTTTCTCTGGGAGATAAACTCTACCACGAGACAAAGCTCTCAAAGAATGATACGCAGTCCTGCAACAGCTGCCACAACGTGGATTCCGGCGCCGGTGTGGACAACCAGCCGACTTCACCGGGCGCGTTCGGAAAACGCGGAGACCGGAACTCGCCGACCGTTCTGAACGCAGGCTTTCACATTGCGCAATTCTGGGACGGACGCGCGAAAGACCTGAAAGAGCAGGCGAAAGGGCCGATTCTGAATCCCGGCGAAATGGCGATGCCGAATGAAAAGGCAGTCATCGAAAAGCTGAAGAAGACCGAATACAAAGATCTCTTCGCGAAAGCATATCCGGACGAGAAGGATCCGCTTACGTACGACAATCTCGCAGGCGCGATTGCCGCGTTCGAACGCACATTTGTGACTCCGTCACGCTTTGACGACTTCCTGAACGGAGCCAAAGATGCCCTGACAGAGCAGGAGATCAAAGGCCTCGACGTGTTCATGTCTACAGGCTGTGTTTCCTGCCACAACGGACCGACGGTCGGCGGAAATGATTTCAAAAAGATCGGCCTCGTGCATCCGTATGAGACTAAAGACGAAGGCCGCTTCAAAGTCACGAAGAATGAAGCGGACAAGTTCGTTTTCAAAGTTCCGTCGCTGCGCAACGTCGCGCTCACGGGCCCGTACTTTCACGACGGATCAGTCGCAACGCTCGAAGAAGCTGTGAAGAAAATGGGATACCATCAGCTCGGAAAAGAACTGAGCAAAGACGACATCGATTCGATCGTTGCTTTCCTCAAGTCCCTGTCCGACAAGAAGCGCGAAAAGTAATTCAGGCCTCAGCCTGAATGTTTCGCAGGAGGCCGCCCCGGGGCGGCCTTATTTTTTTGCCTGCGCCGCCAGATACTCGACGCTGTTTTTTCCGTCGCCGAGTTCCGTCACCTTGCGAACGCCGTTTACAGATCCCTTGTACGCCGTAAACGGATTGCCGTTGTGCGTGCGAAGCGAATGCGGCACGCCTGCAGGAATGAAAAGAATGTCGCCGGCTTCAATCGTCACCGGTCCTTCCGGAAAATGGAAGGTCGTAACGCCTTCCACGGCTCCGCGGATCTCGGGGTAGTCGTGCGTGTGCAGGCTGCGTTCGCACCACGCCGGAATCGTCTGCAGATCATAGACCTGGTATCCGTGCATTTCCAGCTCTTTGTATACGCTTTCTTTCGTAGGCCGGACTTTGTGAGGCCACTTGATGACCCTTGCTCTGTTTTCCATACGGCGGGGATTCTGTCACATTTCGCCGGATGCGTCTTTGACTGCGGTCAGGCCGGGAGCCTGACATTCATCATGATTGTGGTTTTCCGCTTTTCCTGCGCACCGCGGGCGGAATCTCTGCATCATGGCAAATTTCGCGGACTGGCAGAAGCAGCTGGCAAAAGACCTGAAGGGAAAGACAGATCAGGATCTGACTTTTACCACACCGGAAGGCATTCCATTCAAGCCTCTTTACACGAAGGCCGACCTTACCGGAACGGACGCCGAGGCGGTTGATTCGCTGCCCGGCCTTTATCCGTTTCTTCGCGGACCGTACACTTCCATGTACAGCCACCGCCCATGGACGATTCGTCAGTACGCGGGCTTTTCCACCGCGGAAGAATCCAACGCATTCTACAAACGAAACCTGGCGATGGGGCAGAAAGGCCTGTCGGTAGCATTTGATCTCGCCACACACCGCGGATACGATTCGGATCATCCGCGCGTCAAAGGCGACGTGGGCAAAGCCGGCGTGGCCATTGATTCCGTCGAAGACATGAAGATTCTCTTCAGCGACATTCCGCTCGCTGACATATCCGTATCGATGACGATGAACGGCGCAGTCATTCCTGTGCTCGCATGCTTCATTGTCGCGGGCGAGGAACAGGGCGTAGGCGCAGACAAGCTTGCGGGCACGATTCAAAACGACATCCTCAAAGAGTTCATGGTGCGAAACACCTACATCTATCCGCCAGAGCCTTCCATGCGGATTGTTTCGGACATCATCGAATATACGGCTCACCATATGCCGAAGTTCAACTCCATCAGCATCTCCGGCTATCACATGCAGGAGGCGGGAGCGACCTGTGAACTGGAGCTTGCGTTTACGATCGCCGACGGTCTTGAGTATGTGAAAGCAGCGCTCGAGCGAGGGCTTGACATCGATGAGTTCGCGCCGCGGCTGAGTTTCTTTTTCGCCATCGGCATGAATTTCTACATGGAGATTGCGAAGCTTCGCGCTGCGCGCGTGCTCTGGGCGCGTCACATGAAGAAGTTCAATCCGAAATCGGACAAGTCGCTTCTCCTTCGCACGCACTGCCAGACGAGCGGCGTTTCTCTGACAGAACAGGATCCTTACAACAACGTGATTCGCACGGCGATCGAAGCAATGGCCGCCGTATTCGGCGGAACGCAGAGTCTCCACACAAACGCGCTCGACGAAGCGATCGCTCTTCCCACTGATTTCAGCGCGCGCGTTGCGCGAAATACACAGCTCATCATCGCCGAAGAAACCGGCATCCCGCGCGTGATTGATCCGTGGGGCGGCAGCTATTTCATGGAGAAGCTCACGCAGGACCTGATCGACCGGGCAGAAGCGCTCATCAAAGAAGTCGGCGAGCTCGGCGGAATGACAAAGGCGATTCTCTCCGGAATGCCGAAACGCAAGATTGAAGAGTGTGCCACGCGCCACCAGGCCCTCGTGGACCGCGGGGACAAAGTGATCGTCGGCGTGAACAAATACAGGCCGAAGAAAGAAGAGCCCATCGAGATTCTCGAAATCGACAATGCCGAAGTGCTCGCAAAACAGATCGCCCGGCTTGAAAAGATCCGCGCAAGCCGCGATTCCGGCGCTGTGCAGTCGGCTCTCGGAGCCCTGGAAGAAGCGGCGCGCTCGGGGAAAGGGAACCTCCTCGATCTTGCTGTAAAAGCCGCGCGCGTGCGTGCAACGGTCGGCGAAATTTCCGACGCAATGGAGAAGTCTTTTGGACGTTATGCGGCGCCGATTCAGGCGATCTCCGGAGTTTATGCATCCCTGTTCGCTGAGAACGAAGAATGGAAGCAGGTCCGCTCGGACGTGGAAGCATTTGCAAAGGCAAAGGGACGCCGTCCGCGGATTCTAGTGGCGAAGATGGGCCAGGACGGCCATGACCGCGGTGCGCATGTGGTCGCCACATCGCTCTCGGATCTCGGCTTTGATGTGGACATTGGAGCCCTCTTTATGACGCCGCAGGAAGTCGCGAAGTCTGCCGTTGAGAACGACGTGCATGTCATCGGCGTTTCCTCTCTGGCAGCCGGACACAAGACGCTCGTTCCCGAACTGATTGCCGAATTGAAGAAGGCGAATGCGGCAGACATTCGCGTGGTCTGCGGCGGCGTGATTCCGCAGCAGGACTATGAGTTTCTCAAGAACGCAGGCGTTGCTGGAGTATTTGGTCCGGGCTCGTCCATTCTTGCGACGGCGAAAGAAATTCTGCGCGTGATCTCATGAAGTCTGCAGATTCAAATCCAGATCAGAAAAAGGCCGCGGCGCTTCGCGCAGCATCCTACGTTAAGGACGGTATGAAGGTGGGGCTCGGCACGGGCTCGACCGCCGCCTTCTTTATTGAGGAGCTCGGACGCCGCGTGCGCGAGGAAGGGCTGAAGATCATCTGCACCTCGACTTCTTTTTCGAGCGCGGTGCTTGCTGAGAAAAGCGGGCTTTCTGTCCTTCCTCTCGACCAGTTCGACGATCTCGATATTTCCGTGGACGGCGCGGACGAAATTGATCCGCACATGTATCTGATCAAGGGCGGGGGCGCTGCGCATACGCGCGAGAAGCTGGTGCATGCGATGAGCCGTCGTTTTGTCGTGATCGCGGATGCCTCCAAGCGCGTAAAACAGCTCGGCGAAAAATTCGCAGTCCCCGTCGAATGCATTCCGCCTTCTCTAAAATTTGTTCTGCGCCGGCTGACGATGATGGGAGCTGTGTGCGAAATTCGCATGAGCAAATCAGGAAAAGACGGACCAATCGTAACAGACAACGGCAACCTGATCATTGACGCGAAGATGCAGATCGCAGATCCATCAGCGCTTGAGCTTGCAATCAATGCAATTCCCGGAGTGCTTGACAACGGGATCTTCGCATCGGTTCGTCCGTCTCAGGCAGTGATTGCGGAAGCAAACGGCCTCGACGAAATCACGCTTCCGCTGTAGGTTCGCGCCGTGAAAGACCGCGCCGTAATCTACGATATGGACGGGCTGATGATTGATTCGGAGCGCCTTTACATTGAGACGGAAATGGAAATGGCGCGAGCGCGCGGCCGCACGCTTACGCGCGAAACGATTGCGAAGATGATGGGACGAAAGCCCATTGAGTCCCTTGAAATCTTCCGCGCGGACCTTGGCCTCGTGGAGCCGGCATCGGACCTGCTCGCGGAGCGGGATGCAAAGATGCTCTCCCTCATGAAGACCGATCTTGCCGCAATGCCCGGTCTCTTTCATTCACTCGAGCAGCTGGGCAGCCAGTTTGATCTGGCGATTGCAACGGGCGCGGTCCAAAAGTTTCTCGATCTGACCCTCGATACGCTGCAAATTCGGCCGCTCTTTCGTGTTCTCGTGCCCTCGGACGGCATTCGGCACGGAAAGCCGGACCCGGAAATCTACGAGAAAGCCATCCGCGAACTGGCCGTGCGCGCCGAACGCTGTGCCGTTCTTGAGGATTCATCGAACGGATGTCTGGCGGCCCGGCGTGCAGGCGCGTATGTGATCGCTGTTCCGAGCGAGCACACGCGGCATCAGGATTTCAGCCCCGCCCATTTTATTGCAGACGATTTATTCGCCGCAACCGATCACATCCTCCAGGCCATCGTTTGAATCTGAAGGGAAAGACAGTTCTTGTGGCCGGAGGAGCCGGATTCATCGGCTCGCACGTTATCCGGCATTTGCAGTCGCTGGGAGCAAAACTCAGAATCTTCGATCTTTCCGTTCCGCATGAAATGCGGAATCACGACTTCATTGAGGCAGACATTACAGACCGCAATGCCGTAGAGCAGGCAGTGCGCGGCGTCGATGTTGTCATCAATGCGGCGGCCCTCGTCCAGGAAGGCGGATCCTTTGAGATCTTCCGCCGGATCAACGTGGAGGGCGCAGTGCGTCTCGCCGAATCCGCCCGACGCGCCGGCGCGAAAGCATTTGTTCAGTTCTCAAGCGTCATGGTCTACGGATTTGATTATCCGGCGATGGTGCGCGAAACGGGTCCGTTCGGCGGAAATGAAAACCCTTACTGTCAGACGAAGATCGAAGGCGAGCTTGCGCTTCTCCAGATGCACAGGCCGGGCTCTTTTGAGATCCTGATCCTCCGGCCCGGCGATGTCTACGGGCCAGGTTCGATTCCCTGGGTCATTCGCCCCTACCGCCTCATGAAGAAGCGCCAGTTCATGCTCGTGGACGGCGGAGCCGGAACCATCAATCATCTCTATATTGACAATCTTGTGGATGCAATGATCCTCCTGCTTGAGAAGAATGCGTTCGGAAGGGCGTATAACGTTACAGACGGCGCGCGCACCACATTCCGGGAGTTCTTCCGGCGCATTGCGCATCACGCAGGGATCAAAAGGCTTCCGTCGCTGCCGTATCGTACGGCAAAAATTCTCGCTGGAGTGACCGGCTTTTTCTACCGGCTGCTCGGAAAGACTCCGGACACCTCGTCGGATTCTGTGGATTTTGTCATTCGTCCCCATCCCGTTTCGGTAGAGGCGCTTACGGCTCTCGGATTTGTTCCGCGCGTCGGCCTCGACGAAGGCATGCGCCGGACTCTCGAATGGCTCTCTTCGGCTAACGATTCGGATCTGCATCCGGCCCGTCCCGCAGCGAACGCCGGGTTTCCGGCGCTGAAGACGGCTGCGGGAGCAGCAGCGGCTCTATTTCTGTATCTTTGTTTCTGGCCCGTCAAGATCGATCCGCATGCGTACAAAGCGCCCGCGAATCCCGGTTACACAGGCGTATTTGCGCGAAACGAGAAGCTTGTGGTCCGCCAGCTGCCGTTAGGCGGCGATTCAGGGCCGGAGCACATTGTTGTGGACCAGGGCTGGATCTACACGGCGGTAGAATCCGGAGCGATCCTGCGAATGCGGCTCGATGGATCGCATCTGGAGACCTATGCGCAGACAGGGGGTCGTCCGCTCGGTTTTGCGTTTGATGCGAAGCGAAACTTGATTGTGGCGGACGCCTTTCGCGGGCTGGTCTCCGTCAATCCGCGGCGCGAAATTCATGTTCTCCTCGATTCCGTGCAGGGAAGCCCCCTCGCATACGCAGATGCCGTTGTGGTCGCGAAGACGGGCCGTATCTATTTAACGGACGCATCGCTGCGCTTTCCCGCGAAAGACGGCGGGACCTTCGAAGCGAGCATTCTCGACGTGCTCGAACATTCGTGCACGGGCAGGCTCGTCGAAGTGGATAAGTCGGCTCCTGCCGTCCTTGCCTCCGGAATTTGTTTTGCGAACGGCCTTGCGTTGGATGCGCGGGAAGAAAGCGTGTTTGTCGCAGAGACTGGCGCGATGCGCATTCTGCGCGTCTGGATCTCCGGTCCGAAGCGCGGCCAGAAGGAAGTGTTCCTCGATCAGCTGCCGGGCTATCCGGACAATCTCATGCGCGGCCGAAACGGGCGCATATGGGCCGGCCTTCCGCGGCCTCGCAGCGCTTTTGCGGATCGCGCAGCAGGCCTGCCGTTTTTGCGGAAGCTCACGCTCCGCCTCCCGCGGTTTCTCTGGCCTGTTCCGCCCGCCTACGGACACGTATTCGCATTTGATGAGTCGGGCAAAATCCTCGTGAGCCTTCAGGATCCCTCGGGAAAATATCCGGACACGACGGGTGTCACAGAAACGGATGACACACTCTATATTCAGAGTCTGCACGCGCACGGGCTGGGAACGATGCTTGCCGCCGACGCATTTCCCAGGTAAGTTCTAAAGGCATGACTTCGATCGCAGAAATCAAGACTCATCCAAACTACAACCGCGATCATCATACGGCCGGAGGCTTTCAGAATCCCTGGCCACATCACGAAAAGCCGGGTCCGCTCGACGCAATGGGCTGGATGCTTTCCTTCGCATTCAAGCCGCGCGAAGATCTTCCCATGCCCTCTGTTCCCATGACGCGCGAAACGATCCTTGCCGTGAACGGAGAAAGGTCGGCGCACTGGATTGGTCATTCAACGGTTCTCTTGAATTTGTCCGGAAAATTTGTCCTGATCGATCCTGTTTTCGCGAATCGTGCAAGTCCCGTCGCCTTTGCCGGTCCGAAGCGCGAGACCGCGCTGCCCATTGAGATCGAAGACCTTCCCGGCGTGGACGTCGTCGTTGTTTCTCACAATCACTATGATCATCTCGATGTGGACGCCATTGCGCGCATTGAACGAAAGTTTCATCCGGTCTTTGTGGTTCCTCTGGCCAACAGAGACGTTATGCGGTCTTGCGGGGCACAGAATATCGTGGAGCTCGACTGGTGGCAGAGCGTGGAAGTTCAAGGAATGACCTTTCACTGCCTGCCGGCCCGGCATTTTTCGAACCGCGGACTGACAGATAGAAACAGAATGCTCTGGTCCAGCTTCCTGATTGAAGACGGTTCCTACCGTGCCTTCTACGCCGGGGATACGGGATATGCGGACCACTTCAAGAAAATCGGCGAAGCATTTCCAGGGATTGATCTGGCTCTTATGCCCATTGGCGCTTACCTGCCGCGCTGGTTCATGCGGGAAGTGCACGTGGATCCGGAGGAAGCGCTTCAGGCATACATCGACCTGGGCGCACGAGAATTCTTCGCCGTTCACTGGGGCACCTTCGTGCTTGCCGAAGAGCCGCTCCATGAGCCGGGTGAGAAGCTGCTGGAATGGATCGAGGCGCGCGGACTTCCCCGGGAGCTTTTTCATATTCTGAAGCCGGGTGAATCAGTGAGTCTCGATCTTCACAAATCGATTGCGCCGCTCGCGTAACGGCGTATTCTGTGTTTATGGAACATCGTTTTGAAGTAGAAACCACGTGGGAGTTTTCCGGCGGAGAGGGAATGAACTTCAGCCGCGATCACATTGTGCGTTTTCCTGGAAAAGCCGAGCTCCACGGCTCATCGGCCCCCGCCTTTGCGGGCAATGCGGCCAACATCAATCCAGAAGAACTGTTCGTGTCTGCGGTTTCGTCCTGCCAGATGCTGACGTATCTCTTTCTGTGTTTCAAAAACAAGATGAACATTCAGTCCTATGAAGATCATGCAGAGGGAGAACTGGTGCGCGAGTCCGCTGGCAAATTCTGGATGAAGACGGTTACGCTCCGGCCCACGGTGAAATTCCATGGCGCAGACACACAGCAGGCGAGGGCGCTTGCCATCCGCCTGATTCATGAAGCGCATGCAGGATGTTTCATTGCACAGTCGGTCAAGAGCACGGTGAACATCGAGCCCACATTTCTCTTTCTCTAATTCTATACCCGACCATTCACACCGGAGAGCAAATTGCGCAAGATCGACCTGATTCAAAAGATCTACATAGATAAGTCCGTGGAAGATTCGATTCTTGCGCGAAACGTGCGCGAGCGGGCGCTGCCCGGCATGCAAATTGAAGTCACGTCGCGTTCGGAGGAGATTCTCGCTCAGTTTCGCAAATCGGGGAGTTTCGAAGACAAGCATACACTGCTTCTCTACCGATTCCCCGGCAAGTTCATGAGCTTCTGTCCCGGTTCAGACGGGATGGTATGCTGCAACTATTTCGTGATCAACTTTGGTTACGGATGTCTGTATGACTGCCACTATTGCTTTCTTCAAAACTACCTGAACAATCCTCTGCTCACCATGTTTGCGAACACGGATGACCTGTTTGCGG
>CAZUJO010000071.1:0-11845 GCA_964619995.1 uncultured Leptospiraceae bacterium | reverse complement strand
GAAGTAGACCGCATAGGAAACGAAAAAACCGAACATGATCAGGAAAGCAGCGAAATGAAAACGCGAAGGATCCCGCCGCTGCACGTGGATCAAGAGAGAGATGGGAATGAAGTAGAAGCTCGCGTAGACTATCTGCAGAAACTCTGTGAGAGCGGGAAAGGTCACAGACTCAAGCAGCACGGATGGATCTCCGCCGAACCATCGCCGGTCAAACGCCGCAAGCTCCGCGTCGAATGTGACAGCCCGGACGAATGGAAGAAGACGGATCACTTCGAGGTAGAAAAGTCCGGTAAACAGGGCCGGCTGCCAGAGACGCACAGGCTTCAGCGCAGGAAACGAAGGACCGGCCAGAAGATAGAGGACGCCGAGTCCATTGAGCGCCGGAAAATAAACGTGACCTGCCCGCGATGCGAGCATCAGAAGACTGAGCGCGGCCGATCCGAAAATCGCAAGCCGCTCTTCGGGCGAAAGACTCGACCAGTTCATTTCAAGCCGTGCGCAGAAACGCGAAGTAAACAGACAGAAGAATGCAGAGCATGGAAGCGAGGTGATTCCAACTGGGCGTTTCTCCCAGATAGAAAATCGCAAACACCATGAACACAAGAAGCGTGATGATTTCCTGAATGATTTTCAGCTGGAATGCGTTGAACATTCCATAACCCAGGCGGTTTGCCGGCACCTGCAGGCAGTATTCAAAGAAAGCGATTCCCCAGCTTGCAAGAATGGCCATCCATATGGGAGAGTGTCTGAATTTCAAATGCCCGTACCAGGCGAACGTCATGAACAGATTGCTGGCGAGAAGAAGAAGCACGGTCGTCATGCTTCCATTTTGAAGAGGGCGGTGGAGAGGGAAAGCAGGAAGCGGCGTGAGGCCGCTTCCCTTCGTTCGAAAGACTACTTGTTCTTGTCTTTATCCTTGTTCTTGTCCTTGTCGCGCTTGTTCTTATCGTCTTTCGCTTTGTCTTTGTTCTTATCTTTGTCTTTATCGCGCTTGTTCTTGTCGTTATCCTTATCTTTGTTCTTGTCCTTGTCGCGATTTCTGTCCTTGTCATTGTCTCTGTTCTTATCTTTATCGCGTTTGTCTTTGTCCTTGTCACGGTTCGGGCGGTCGCCCTGCTCGTTCGCTTTGCCCGGCTTTGCGCGGCAGTATGCGTCGACTTTTGTTCCGGACTGGGTTGTGTATCCGTTTACCCATGTGCAATCGTCTTTCTTTTCGCACTGGGACTGGGAGAGATTGCTGCACTGAGAATCGGCTTTCGCCACGCCCGTGATGCCGAGTCCGAAAACGAACCCGAACAGAGCGAGGATGCTTTGGAGTCTTAACTTCATGTAAGGACCTTCCTGAAACGTATTCAGGGTTCAGACAGGCCTTTTGCCGTTAAGGTTCAATCCTTTTTTGCCTCATGATCCTGCGAACTGTTTTCGCGGCCGAACCTGCAGATTTGCTGGAGGGGGCATTCGCCGCAAGCGGGCCGGCTTTTCGTGCAGTGTCCGTAACCCAGCCGCACGATGAGCGCGTGCAGTTCATTGTATCTGCGCGCGCGCTCCGCTCTGCGCGGGAAAGCTTCCTCATATTCCGCATGCACCAGGGCCTGAATGGTTTCGTACGACAGGGCAGGAGCACCCTCCAGACGCTGCAGGAATCGTATCGTGTAAGCATCGACGACGAACCACGGAGCGTGGAGCGCGTAGCAGAGGATGGAATCTGCGGTCTCCGGTCCGATCCCATTCACCATCAGGAGCTCTTCCCGGATTCTGTTTCCGTCTTTCTTTGCTTCAGCCGCGGCGTGCTCGGCAGAGAAATCGTACTTTTAAAACCACTGCACGAGATTCCGAAGCTTGCGCGCCTTCTGGTTGTAGTAGCCGGAGCTCCGTATCATCTCTGCCAGCTGCTCCGGCTTCATTTCCGCGATTGCCTGTGGCGAGAGCGCGTGGTGGCGCTTGAGCGATGCGATGGCTTTCTCTACATTCTTCCAGCTGGTGTTCTGCGTCAGAATCGCCCCGACCATCACTTCGAACGGAGAGTCGCCCGGCCACCAGTGCGAAGGTCCAAGAGACGAAAGGAGGAGTTCTTCTATCTGCCTAAACGATTTCTGCCGGCGCAACCGATCCTTCCGTTTCGCGCAGCATCATTCCCGTATAGAGCCAGAAGGGCAGGAGCACCGCGTCATCGAGCAGATAGCACTGATAGAGTCCTGCAATGAAAAGTCCAGCCGCTCCGAAGCGGTACAGCGCCCTTCCGTTCGCTTTGATCGTGCGGTGGATGAGCAGCGCAAAGAACGTGATGTATGCTGCGAATCCGCCAATTCCCGCGATGGCCTGAATGTGCAGGGGATCGCTGTGCGAATGTCCGCGCTGCAGCGTTTCATTTGCATACCAGAGGGCCGGATGAGCCTGGCTCTGCGTGAGAAGAAGCGCTTCAATCGACTCCTGGAAATGACCGGCTCCGACCCCCAGCCACAAATGATCGCGGATCACTTCGATGGATGCATTCCACAAAAGGACGCGCTGGTAGTCTGTGTGCTTCTCCTGGCCTGTAAGAGCAACGACGAGCGCGCGAAGTCGTTCATGAAGGAGATCGGCGAAGAGGACCATGCCCGCAAATACAATGAGGACTCCGGCAATCGGGAGAAGGAGCCAGAGAGCCCGCTTCTTCCAGTGAAAGCGCGAGTAATAGTAGATCGTCAGCGCCAGAACAAATACAGTCCCGAGAATTGCGGATCGCGCGTTGTTGATCATGAACAACAGGCCGGCGCACGCAAGCACGACCATGGCGAATAACGTTCGGCTTCGGTCTGTCTTCTGCTCCGCAGACATTCCGGCGCCAAACGGGAAGATGGAAACCTTTCCTGAAAGAAACGGCCCGGCTGCCTTTACGAACAGAATGGGCACGGCCATCATCAAAAGAGCGCCATACGTGAGATGCGAATGCAGGAAGCCGACGGGAATGTAGATATGAAACTGCAGCGGCGTTCCCGCAAAAAAGGTTCCAGCATGATGCTGGTAGCGTGCCTGAGTCGTTCCTTCCCAGCCGTGCAGCAAATGATACGGGATGTGGTTCAGGCGATAGCGGCTGAATACGGCGACGAGGCCGCTCACGAGCAGGATTCCGATGGCGATCGTCATCATCTTCTCGACCCGACGCCTTTCCTCCGCTGTCTCCGAAAAGGCGAAGATCCAGAAAGCTCCGGAAATCAAGAATACATCCTTTATTTCTTTAGAGAGCCCGGGCTTCAGAAATGCGAGCCCACCGGATTTCGTGGACAGAATCAGAAGCGACATCAGTTCAAAGCCATAGATGGCAAGCCCGGCGATGAGGACGGCCGGCGCGCGAAACCTGGGAACGTCGGCCCCGCGGACGATGCCCAGAATCCAGGCGCAAAACGCCAGGACGACCGCTGCCTGCGACAGGCTGATCGATACAGGATAGCTGACTATGGCCGTGCATCCGGCATACCAGGCGATGCGGTAAAAAAGGCTTCGATCTTTCAATATTGTTTGCGTCTGAATCAAACGCGCGCACTGTCAGCAAAAATTATGGAACGACGTTTTGTGACTGCCGCAGCGCTTCTGGTCTTTGCCGTCACCGGAGTCTTTCTTCTATACAAAGTGCGGGATGAGCGGGACGGACTTCTGAACTTTCGCGGCCGCACGGCGATCAGCACGAATTCCTTTTTTGATCTGAATCTGCGGCCCGACCTGGCGATCGACGACGATCCTTCCACCTTCTGGTCGGAAGAGATGCCGGGTGCTGGCGGCACGTGCTTGAGCGCGCAGCGCTCGACACCGGCCTCCGATGAACGGCCGCCGTGCCTCTTTCTCCTGACAGATGCCGGTTTCTCGCACAGGCCCGCCCGTCCTCCGATTCCAGATATGCCCAGGACTCTCGTTGTTGTTCCCGGTCCGCGGGATTTCGCCCGGCCGCGAAATGCGCGCGTTGTATTCTTTGAACAGGAAATCGTCGACATCGACCGAGAATTTCGCCTGCCCACGATGCCCGTCTTTCTTGCGGAGAAGTCTGTGATCCTGGCAGACGGCGAATCCCGCATTCCGCTGGATTTTCTTCCTCCAGCCCGCGAGACGCAGACCTATCCCGGTCTCGTGCGCAAGCTATGGGTCCGTCTCGAAATCGAATCGGTCTATCCCGGATCAAAATCCGCAAATAAGGTTGCCATTTCTGAGTTGAAGGTGGAGCGTTAGGCGATCATGAATCCGCGTGAAGTCTGGCGCATCCTGAATCGAAGCTGGGCCCGGTTTAACGAGGACGGCTGTTTTTATCGCGCGAGCGCGATCGCGTATGCGCTCGTTCTATCCGCAATCCCTCTGATGACAATTCTCGTGAAGTTCGCGCAGGTGGATCAGGAAACGATCCGCGCATACCTGTCACGCTTCATGGGCGCATACGGCATTCAGGATTCTTCGGAGTTCCTGCGTGCGCTCGATGAAATTCTGAATCGTGCCGACGGGATTGCTCTCGTGGGCGTTGTGTTCATGATCATATCGGCGACGAGCATTTTGCGTCATCTTGAGGACTCTTTCAATCACATCGTTCGGTCGGAAATCGAGCGCCCGATTCATTATCGTTTTGCCTTCTATATTTCCGGACTCATTCTTGTGCCCGCATTCACAACGGTAACTGCAGGAACCATGCAGTACATGCTGAGTCAGCTGAAGCCGCCTGAATGGAAATCCATGACGTTAAACGGCGACACTCTCTGGATGCTCGGAAGCAAGCTCGCATGGAAAGAGCAGAAGGGGAGCGGAAGCTTTCACCTGGAAACCAAAATTGACCGTCATGCGCCTTACAAAGACGTCTATTTTGATCTCGAATCCGGGCGCACAGGCCGTTCGTATGAAATTCTTGGCGATGTTCATCCGCGAGATCTGGAAGCGCGGGACATGCGCGCTCTGACGCGGCTCGACGCGGCCGACGGCGTTCTCTATATTCTGGGCGAAACCGGAACGCTGTATTTCTCGCGGGACAACGGCCAGACGTTCGACTATCGTGTCTGCGCGTTCAAGGGACCGACGGGTTTGCGCCGCCCCATCTTCGAAGATGTTCTCGCACTTCCCGGAAAGCGCGCGCTTGTTCTTGCGACGGTCGGCTCAAAATCGTGTGTCATCAATTTCCAGGAAAATTCATACGGACTTCAGTGCTTCTCAAGCGTTTACAGCAATCTCGTGCGGCTGCCCAACGGCAAACGCACGGACATCTACATCACCGGGACAGCGCGGGTTTTGAAGTCGGAAGACTCAGGAATCACGTGGACGGGTCCGTACGACGAGCGTTATGGTTCGCGGACGCTGCAGATCACCGCAATGGCCCGTGATGAGAAGGGGCAGACCTACTTTGCCGGCGGCTCGCTGTGGATTCGAGGAAAAAAGGGAGAGCTCCTTTTGCCGGAGCTCCGGACGGATCATGACATCTACGGATTGCATGTGGCGCCGGACGGCCAGGGTTTCGCGTACGGGGACCATGAGCTTTTTCGCTACACGAGCGACGGCGGTCAGAACTGGTACACGCCGGTAAACCGTGTCCTGCGAAAAACCACCTTCTACTCGCACCAGGTCTTGAAAAACGGCGATGTCGTCCTCGCAGGCGAGAACGAAACCTATGTTGTGCTCGGAGCGCCGCATCTTACGAACGAGCGCGATGGCAGCGGGCATCCGATGGTTGAGTTCAATATCAAAGAGCAGGAGAGCGCATCGGTAATCGTGGCATTTCTGTTGCGCATGACGTTGTTTTCGCTTACCTACGGAATCATATTCGGTCTTATCAGTTTCGCGTACAAATATATCCCCACATATCCGATTTCAAAAAAGTCCGCAATCTATGGCGGGCTTTTTACTGCGACCACGCTGATCCTTTTTGTCCTGGGCTTTCAGGTATGGGTGACCGGGTTTGCAAATACCGGAAGGCTGTACGGCGTATGGGCAGTCATTCCCGTCGGGATGATCCTTCTGATCTTCTGCACACAAATTCTTTTCTTTGGCCTTGAGCTTGCCTGCGTGCTCGACGAAAGAAAGGATCCCGCGCATTTTCAGGATACAAGCATCGTGAGACTCGCGCCTCCGCTGAAAGTGGAGATGCCTGTGATCAAGCGGCAGAAGACCGGCAGAAAGTGAATGCACCCCGCGCAGTTGTTCATCTGGGAAAGCCGGGTATTTTATCTCGCCCAGGGGGTCATTGCCGAAGGTCATGCGCATTACAACGCTTCGCTGATCGTTTCCGGCGATCACCCGTTTGAAATCCGCACGCCGGAGGGTTCCAGGAAAACTCTCGCAGCGCTCGTGTCGCCTAACGTGTATCATGAGCTTCGCGCCGAATCAAGCCGGATGGTCATCCTTCAGATCGATCCTATGAGCGCCGAGTATGCCGCCGTGGCTGAAAGATTCGGCAAAGCGGGGATCTGTGATGTGGAACGTCCACCGGAGATTCCCGCCGCAATCGATGCGATTTCTCCGGACTGCCCCTCCGCTCTCGCATTTGTGCGAATGCTTCTGGAAAAGACGGCCGGCTATGTCGAGCGGCCGCACAGGAAGGATGAACGCGTGGAGCGCCTGGTCCGCCTCCTGAAAGACCACATCACGGATGATATGCCGGAAAATGTATCGGTTGATGAGGCGGCGAGGCATGTCGGGCTTTCGGCGGACCGCCTGATGCATTTATTCAAAGAGGAAATGGGCCTGCCGATCCGCCGCTACGTGCTGTGGCTCAAGCTGCGTCGCGCCGTGATGGTGATGCGAACCGAAAAAATCCGCATGACAGAGGCCGCCCATGCAGCAGGTTTTTCGGACTCCGCGCACATGAGTCGCACATTCAAGGAAATGTTCGGGATTCCGCCCTCCTTCTTTTTTGCCAATGAGCGGTTCGTGCAGGTGCATGTATGCGAGGTGTGGTAGCTTGAAAGATCGCATAACGCGCCGCGACTTTATCAATGGTTCTCTCGCATTTGCTTCGGCGGCGCTTCTGCCTTCCTGGGTGACGGACTGCGCCCGTCACGTCTCTGCGGAACCGGCGGGCTATCCGCCTGCGTGGACGGGACTTCGCGGCAGCACGTCATCCGCCTTTGAAGCCGCGCATCAGCTGGCATGGGCCGGTCATGATTTTGGGCAGGGCGAGGATACGAAGGAAGTTTACGATCTGGTTGTGGTGGGCGCAGGAATCAGCGGACTTTCAGCCGCCAGGTTCTACCAGCAGCAGTTCGGGATGGACCGACGCATCCTGATTCTCGACAATCACGACGATTTCGGCGGTCATGCGCGGCGCAATGAGTTTGCCATGAATCCGCGCATGCGCCTTTGTTACGGCGGTTCGCAGTCGCTTGAAGATCCGTATTCCTACAGCGAAGAATCCCGTGCGCTTCTGAACGATCTCGGCGTGGAACTGCGCAAGTTCGAAGAGTCGTACGATCTCGACTTCTTCAAGAGACACGGCCTGGCCGACGTTACCTACTTTTCTTCTTCGCGTTTCGGCAAAGACAAAGTCGTTCCCTCCAGCATGGCGCAGAATACGTACACACTCCCCGGTCTTCTTCCGGGATTTCTTTCCGCTGACGACGCGGTGCGCGAAATGCCCCTCGCTGACGAGGCGCGCCGGCAGCTGGCCGTCGTGTATAAGGACAGCCTGCGCGCGCTTGAGCGCGTCTCAGAAAAGGATCGTCGGTCACTTTCCTATTTTGATTTTCTACGGAAGTATTTGAACATAAACCATCCGGATGTGTTTGCGATTCTCCGGCCCCTGAGCGCAGATGAAACTGGAATTGCTGCGGATGCCTTGAGTGTTGCAGAAGCGGTGAAAAATGAACTGCCGGGATTTTCGCCGCGCAGAAGAAGAAAAGAAAGCGATCGCGCCGATCTCTATCTGCACCATTTTCCGGATGGCAACGCTTCGCTTGCGCGGCTTCTCGTCCGCAAGTTGATGCCGCACACCGCCGCTGGCTCAGGGATGGACGACATCATACTCTCGCAAATGCACTATGACGCTCTCGATCGCGCCGGTGAGCGGGTGCGGCTTCGCCTGAACAGCACGGTCGTGCGCGTCGCGCCCGGCGGCGGTGCGCAAAACCTTATTACGTATGTTTCGAAAGGGAAGGCATTCGCAGTGAAAGCGCGCGACTGCATTCTTGCATGTTACAATGCTGTGATTCCGCACCTTGTTCCTGAACTGCCCGAGAAGCAGAAGGCCGCTCTGAAGAATCAGGTGAAGGCTCCCTTCGTATATACCACTGTTGTTTTGAAAAACTGGAAGTCTTTGAAAGCTCTGGGAATCGGCGCCGCGTACTGTCCGGGAAATCTGCATCACATTGTGCTCGCAAATCTGCCGGTGAATCTGGGTGGATACCGCGCGACCGTTGAGCCGGAGGAGCCCATGGCTCTCACCTTGATTCACGTTCCCCTGTCGGATAAAACTGGAGCATCGCCTCACGAGCAGTTTCGCGACGGGCGGCGCAGGCTTCTGTCCATGAGCTTCGAAGATTTTGAAAAGGAAATCCGCTCGCACCTGAGCGGGATGCTCGGGCCAGGCGGATTTCAGGCTGACCGCGATATTCATGCAATCACCGTGAATCGCTGGGGACACGGCTATGCGTATTCGGGGAGCGACCTGTTTGATGAAGAGAGTGCGGTGAAAGTCGCGCGCCGCGCCCGCAAGCCATTCGGCAGAATTGCCATCGCAAACTCCGACTCCGGCGCCATGGCATCCGTGGACACGGCCATGGATGAAGCGTTCCGCGCCGTGGGCGAGCTGTCCAGTGCACGTGATTAAAATAGGCTTGCGGCCGATTCCCTTGAGCGTACAGAAGTCCTGTGTCCTCCGTTCTCCTGATTGATGCTGACCCAAACCAGGTATCGCACATTGACCATGCCCTGCGCGGCTCCGAGCTGCGTTTCTTCTCAGCATCCACGCTTTCCAGGGGGCTTGAGCTCGCGCGAAGCGGATCGCCGGATCTAATTCTCGTCGGCGCTACCGAGAAAAGCACGGATTCCATTTCTGTGATTCAGCAACTGCGTAAGGATGCAGTGACCCGCGAGACGGGCATCGTGCTGGTCTCCAATCCGCCCGACAAATCCCAGATCATGCGTCTCAAGCAGCTTGCAGTGCTCGATGTAATGCCGCCGGGCCAGCCTCCCGAAGAGATGCGCGCCCGCATTCAGAGAGCGGCCATGGTCGCCGGCAAACTGCGTCTGCAGCAGGAACTGAAGCGGGCCAATCACATCCAAATCGCTCGCAAGGGCGGCCGGACGGATGTAACGATTCTTTCGAATTTGAAAGAATTTGCGCTCCCGGAAGCTAAGGTTGTTTTCAATCATTTCTTCCTGAAGTTGATCAAACCGGATATCGTCGTTCTCGATGTGCGGCAGGTTCCGGAAATCCCCGTCTCGGAAGTGCGGATCCTCGAGCAGTTTGTGACGGTCCTGGGCGGTGAAAAGGTTTTGATCCTCGCGGGCAAGCACCTGGGACTTCTGGTTTCTCAGACAGAAGTTGGAAGCAAGAACAAGGTATTCTTTTCGTCCGAAGAAATGGACGCATTTCTCGCAAAGAAGAGATAACTGCTCCGCCTTTCCTGCGTCGGCCCGGACCGTTATGCGGGTTGCCCATTGGTTTATTTTCCCTTGAAAACTCCGAATTGGGAGTTTTCATGGCTGTATCAATCTCAAGTCTGCCATACTCATGTTCTGCGCGTGGCTCTTGAGCGGCTGCGCGCATTACGATGCCCCGTCCGCATGGCTGGGGTTGATCGCCCTGCGGCCCGTCGCTCCGTGGTGGAATCGGAGCTGGGGGCTCCGCCGTCCCGTCACGATCGTAAACAACGGATCAACCCTCACCAACGTGCCCGTTCTGATTCCCCTCTCGTCAGCTAACTTCAGTTATGCGAGTGCACAGGCAAACGGGAGCGACGTATGCTTTGCGGATGCAGCGCAGACGCAGCTTGCTTCTGAATTGGACGTCTACAATACGGCCGGAACTTCCTCGTTCTGGGTTCGCATCCCCGCGCTTGCACCCGGTTCCACGACGATCTACGTTTACTACGCGAGTGCAAGCAGCTGTCCCTCTGCCGGGTCTGTCTGGGATTCGAATTTCCGCGCGGTTTATCATTTGAGCTCAGATCCATCGAGCGCAGTGCCGGATAGAGCCAACTCAAACTCTCTGACAGGCATTGGAATGACTGCAGCCTGTCTCACGGCTACGCGAACGGGTTACGGGTACACACTGGACGGAGCAAGTCAGTATCTGACCGCCCCAGACAACGGAACGCTTCAGATTTCGTCCAGCCTGAGCATCGAGGTGGTCTACCGGTCAAATGCGTACACTCAGAACGCGCACTATCTCGTGGAAAAAGGCGACAGCGATTTCGACAATTACTCTCTGTATATGAAGAAGCCCGGCGCCTTTGGCTGCACGTCGCCGGTCGGCTGCGCCGCGTTTGAGTTCAGAGATGCGTCTTCTGCTTATTTTGATATCACAGGCACAAAAGATCTGACCACCGGTGCCTGGCACACCGTGGCCGCCAACATAGACGTGCCTGGAGGCAAGGTCGATTTCTATCTCGACGGCACATTGAGTGAATCGCTGCCGGCGTCCCTGCCCGGGAACACATGGCCTCAGGTTTTGTCGATCGGCAGGCAGAGTTTCGGCGCTGCGACGTTCTTATTTTCCGGGGTCCTGGACGAGGTGCGCATCAGCTCAACGCTCCGGTCCGCAGATTACTTTTCGTTTGTCCACAGCAACATTACAGCCGGCTCCACTCCCACGGTCGGTTCCGAGGAATCGCAGCCACTCTAGCGCCTGCACAGGAATCTGCCCGGCCCCGGGGCTGCTATGTATACAGTGTCTACTTTTTGTATTGACTTTCCGGGGTCGAATGTATACGGTGTCTACATGGGCGGATTTCAGGTCCTGCCCGGGAGTGGAAAATGAACTTCATGCGCAAAATGTACCGTCAAAACCCTCTGCTTTTCGTGACATTTCTCTATAATGCCGCGCTGCTTCTGGTTCTTGTGCCTCTGGCCTTCGCGGACCACAGGCTCGTAACCGGGCAGCCCGTCTGGATCAAGCCGATCAAGTTCGCCGTTTCGATCGCGCTTTATTCGATCACATTGCAGTGGATGCTCGGATTTCTGGATCGTCCGGTTCTCGTGCGGCGGGTGTCCCTGGTGATCGCAGTGACCGGGCTCATTGAGATGGTCTGCATCATCGGGCAGGCGGCGCGGGGAGTGCAAAGCCACTTCAACATTGAGACAGCTCTTGACGGCGCCATATTCTCCATCATGGGGCTGAGCATTACGATATTCTGGACGGCACACGTATTTGCGGCCGTCGCCCTCCTCCGGTCGGGGGCGTCTCTTCCTCCGGCGGTTTTGTCGGCGGTGAGGGGCGCTTTCATAGTGACTGCGCTCGGAATGGTGATCGCATTTTTCATGACAGTTCCTGGTTTTAACGGGCCCCCGCGCTTGAGTCCGAGCGGTCAGCCGTATGCCACCGGTCACATCGTCGGAGCGCCGCAGGATGCTCCCGGAATTCCTTTTTTCGGATGGAGCGATCAGGGAGGCGATCTGCGGATCAGTCATTTTGCAGGTCTTCATGCGATGCAGATATTACCGTTATTCGCCATGCTTCTTGCTTCCTTCGGCATGAGTCAGTCTCGCGCGCGGATCATCATGCAGGGACTGTCCACCGCTTACTTCCTCGCCGTCGTGGTTCTCCTTGTGCAGGCGCTGCGCGGGATTCCTTTCTTTCACATTGATTCAGTCACCGCGGCCGGCTACGCCGGGTGCCTTGTGATTCTGGCTGCTTCTTTTGCCGCATCGCGGTTCATCCGCGCGCAGGAGGCCGCCGTATGAC
>CAZUJO010000070.1:10656-11908 GCA_964619995.1 uncultured Leptospiraceae bacterium | reverse complement strand
ACAGTATCCCGGATCCGATCTCCATCTCAACTCGTGCCACTCTCTCAGTCATCTTACCTCACGCCCTTTCCGCAACAACGCACGTTATGCGCTATCCATCACACCTTGTCAAAAATACGCAACCGCAATCGCATAGGGACCCGTGCCTGTGGCAACGGTTCCGATGAGTGTAAGAGCACCGGTAGTTTGATTGATCGTATACATCGAAATATCGTTCGAGGTGTAGTTGGCCGCGTACAGAAATCTCCCCGAACCGTCCGTGGCAACGGAGCGCGGAACGCTCCCCGCAGCAATCGTCCCGATCGATGTCAGAGCGCCTGTACTCTGATTGATCGTATACATCGAAACATTGTTACTCGTATTGTTGACGGCATAGGCAAACTTCGCGGTAGCATCGACCGTAATTCCAAATGGACCTGTTCCCGCGGCAATCGTGCCGTTCGATGTAAGAGCACCCGTAG
Source organism: uncultured Leptospiraceae bacterium (assembly GCA_964619995.1). Taxonomy (GTDB): domain Bacteria; phylum Spirochaetota; class Leptospiria; order Leptospirales; family Leptonemataceae; genus JAEUSB01. The sequence continues at coordinate 11,447 of CAZUJO010000070.1, read as the reverse complement.
TCTGATTGATCGTATACATCGAAATATTGTTGGTCGTATTGTTGCTCACGTATACGAACTTGCCCGTACTGTCCGCGGCTACCCCGAATGGATTCGTCCCCGCGGCAATCGTTCCAATCGATGTAAGAGCGCCGGTAGTCTGATTGATCGTGTACATTGAAACGTTGGCCGCGCCATAGTTTGCGACGTACACGAACCTTCCAGTACCGTCCACCGCAATCGCAGCGGGAGTCGTACCCGCGGCAACGGTGCCGATCGATGTAAGGGTCCCGGTAAACTGATTGATCGTATACGTCGAAACGTCGTTGGAAGTCGAATTCGGGCCATATACGAACTTACCGTTCGCGTGCGCGGCCATCCCAAATGGATTCGTCCCCGCGGCAATGGTGCCGATCGATGTAAGGACACCGGTAAACTGATTGATCGCGTACATACAAACGAGGCTGGACGTATTGTTCGGGACGTACACGAACCTCCCGGTTCCATCAACAGCGATCCCATACGGACCGGTCGCGGCAGCAATCGTCCCGATCGGTGTCAGGGCGCCTGTACTCTGACTGATCGCAAACATCGAAACAGTGCCGGCCGTATCATTGGCCGTATATGCAAATCGCGGATACTTCTGGAGCGCGAGTGCGTACAACAGGGAGGTGCCAAGCGGACTGCACGACGGGTCATACCCAATGCAGGGAACCGGATAGCTGCAGGAGATGAAACACACCGCGATCGCCCAGGCCGTCAAAATCTTCACGCGCCATGCAATGAGATAGTTCTTCGCAGGGATCAGTTCG
>CAZUJO010000070.1:0-10646 GCA_964619995.1 uncultured Leptospiraceae bacterium | reverse complement strand
ACCCACAATGTGGAGAATGAAGTGACCCGGCTTCCCATCGTACGTTCGTCGCTTCCCATCCGCGATGCGATGCCAGCAGATGAATATTCTTTTCTGCATCTGAACGACATTTCCTGGATAGGCCTTTTGGCCTGTTTTTGCAATTGAGACTCAATAGAAACCAGCTTGAGGTCGCCGTCGATTGGGACTCAAGTTACGGCTGGCGATTACAGAATTTCACCGCAATCCCGGCTCCGCAGCGCCCTCCGGCATTTCTACTGCTGCACGCAATAAATGCCGTTTAACGTATTGCACGTGTCCGTTCCCACGCTCAGACTTGCCGTCATTCCATAATTCGCATTCGAACCCGCAGCCCCGGTCGTCCATGCGCTGCAATGCGTGCCTGTCTGATAATTGGAAGAAAAGCCGGTCCAGTAGTGCGTTGTGGTAGGCGCAATCGCATCCCCCGTAAAAGAGCCAGGCAGAGAGTTCGATCCGGTGATGAATACGACCACTCCGTCTGTGCGCGCGTAGGTCTTGTTTGGATAGAGCACCCAGTTCACCTGGCCGTCGCCTGTATTTGCGGTGACCGTTGCAATGCGCGAACTTCCATCCACAAGGAGCGCCTTGTAAATTCCGGTTCCGCGATTCGCGTCGCTGTTGCAAAGAGAGTCCGCCGCCGAAACACCGCCCGTGCCGGTAATGCTCCCGGCCATCGTCGTGCGCGTCCCAAATACAATACACGGATACGGTCCGGTCTTACATACAAAACCGGTAAGCACAGGCAGAACATCGCAATAAATCCCGCATGAGTGATGATGACGACACGACGAAAATGAAAGAAGCGCTGCCATCAGAGGAATAGCGACAAAGCGTGTCGCGGTAATTGCGGGCTTTTTTCTCACAGGATCAGAACACCGGCAAACAGGCTCCGGGTCAAGCACACAAAGAAGCATCCGGCGAGCGGAGAAATGTGCATGTTCTATTTTTTGGGAAAGTGTGAGATTTTTTTACCCGAGTTCGCCGCAAAAAACGAACGCCTCCGCGATTTTTTTCTCACTGATAGATGCACAAAAATGAGGCATAATATTTTCCGATGCAGGTCTTTTTCTGCTTGGTCGAATCTCTGCGCGCGGGTTAAGTGAAAGTATGCAGATAACAGAAACAGAAGGACTGGCGCTTTCGTTCCTTCTCAGCGTGCCCCTGGTATGTATGGCTCTTTATCTCGCTGTGCAAGTACTGGTCGAATAACGTCAAACACTGTCGCGAACGGGCAGATGGGTCGGCTTGCGGGCATACTTTACGAGGAGCACCTGGTTGCCGGCCTCGTTGTATCGAACAATGTCGAACAACTTGCGCGTGATCGCAACGCCGCGGCCGTGTGAACGCATTCGGTCCGTCAGCATTTCGTCGCTCTGCGAAAGCACACGGCGATGATCAAACCCCTTCCCCTCATCGCGAATTCGAAACCATGCACGCTCCTCATTCAGAGAATACTGCACGAGCACGCGCCTCCCTCTGAATTGCGGCATGCGCTGGCGCGCGAGAATGAATTCCAGATAATTCCCGTGTTGCTGCGCCGCCGTCTTCATATCAAACGTAATCTCAAGATTTCCGTGCTCAATTGCGTTCGCCAGCATTTCGCGCAAACAGAGTTGAATGTCGTCTATCGTTTCGTCGTTGAAGAAGCGCGGAAGGTTTCGCGTCAGGCGCTGGTTGAGGAGTTCCGCAGTGCTCAGGTAATTGTCCAGCCAGTAGCTTCCCTTCTCCCCGGCCAGATACTTTGACAGAGAATCTTCCACGACAAGCGAAGCTTTGCCGAAGATCGTCGTGTCCGGTCCACTGCCAACCTTCTCAATACGCATCCCCAGCTCCACCGGCTCGCCATGCCGCGCGGCCAGATGAATGCGAAACTGAGCAGGGCCGTCTCCGATTCCTTTCAGGCTTTCGGAGAGAAGAAGCCTCTCAAGCCCCATGGACGAACCCGCGGGATTTCGCACCAGGTCAAAGAGGGACTTCCCCGTGAGAACCGAAGGCGGATATCCGAGCACGCGATTCGACGCGTGGTTGATCGTCAGAATGATTCCGGCTTCCGTCATCGAAAAGATCAGATCGCTCGTATCCTCAACCAGACTCCGGTACTTTTTCTCCGAGGAAGCGAGGAGCCGGTGGGCGTCTTCCAGCTCCTGCATATTCTTTTCAAGAGAGCGCTTGAGCACGTTGATTCGGTTGGAAAGCGCAAGAGACAGAACCGTAAGCTCCACAAGGTTGCCGATCTGTATGCTGTGCATTGTGAGAAAATGCTCGGGAGCAATGCCCAGAACTCGCAGCAAATACAAAAGGGTCCCTGCCATAAAGAAAGCGAACGCAAGCACAAAGTACTTCGCCTGCGAAAAACCCTTGCGCCAGGAATGAATGCCGACTGCAGTCATGCCGACCACGGTCGCCAGGCCGGCTATCGACTCGACCACCGCCGTCGTGCGAAAGCGGACCCAGGGCAGAGTTCCCGCAATGGCGCATAACGCTCCTGTCACAAGGAGAGCCAGCATGACCAGGTCCGCCCGCGGATAACGGGTCTTCGTCTCAAGGAAGCTTCTCGTAAAGAGGACTGTCCCGAACACAAAAAGGCCCGCTGAAATCACAGACAGACGCAGCGCCCAGTAAGGATTCAGAAAGTCCAGATGCTGCATGAGAATTCCGGACTGGCTCAGGAAATACACCATCGCCGAGAGAGTGTATACAATGTAAGATCGATACGAAGCCTCTCGCGTGGAGAGAAAAACAAAGAAATTGTAAACGGCCATGATCAGCATGGCGCCGAAGTAGGCTGCATACAGAGAACCGGACGTATCGCGAAACTGCGCGAAGCCCTCAGGAGTCCAGAGCTGCATGGACAGCTGAGTGGTGTCTTCGTTTTCGACGCGCAGTACAATTTCTGTTCTTCCTGGCTCAAACGACACGGGCCATGCGACTCGTCTATATCTGTGCTCGTGATTCATTCGCGCGCGAAGCGTGAGATCCGTCTCTGTGACGCGGCCGTCACGGATCGTGTAGGCGCGAAGTCCCGTTACCCAGGAATCAATGAAGAGAATCCGGGTCTGAGCACGCTGCGTCTCTACCGGGAGGCGCAGCCAGATAACGTCCTCCGTGAATCCATAGTTCGGCGAAATGGTTGTGACATTCTTCCACTCGGCTGACGAAAGCGCGGCCTCTACGTTCGGCGCGTTTCTGAGCTCCTGCATATACGGGCTAACCTCAACTCTCTCGCTGTCTCCCAGGCGAAGCTGGGCGTGCAGGAGAGCCGGCGCGAAAAATGCGCAGAAACACAGCAGGAAGCGCGCCGGTGAAGCAAGGACGGCTCGATGGTTCCCGGTCACACCGAACTCTAGCATCCGTCGCATCGGACGCAACCGATTTGAGCAGATGCGAAGCGAAATCGCCAAAAAAATTCTTGAAATTCGTCGAGAAACTGATCGGCTAATTGCAGGGAGTCCCCTTTGTCGCTGGACCTTTACAAAGACATTCTGCGAAATCTGCCGAACGGCTCCGTCTGGGTTTTCGACCGCGATCTCCGCTACCTGACCGCCGGGGGCGAATTTCTTGCGCGCGCGGGAATCACAGCCGAGCAGGTAATCGGGAAAACCCTCTGGGAAGTCTGGGGGCCCGAGCAGACGAAGGTTTCCGAGCCCATCTGCCGCGCCGCTCTGGAAGGCAAGACTACGGCAGTCGAAGAGCCGTTTCAGGGCCGCATCTACTGGGTCATTACCACCCCTCTGCGCGACGCGAGCGGCAATATCATAGGCGGAGTCGTTCTGGGCCAGGACGTCACCGAACACCGCAAAGCTGGAGTGCTGGGCTTAGAGGAAAAACGCGATCTGCTCCTGCGAGACAGAGCCCTGAACGCCGCAGAGACCGGAATCGTAATCGTAGATGCGCTTGCACCGGACCTGCCGATCGTCTACGTCAACGACGGCTTTTCGCGCATAACGGGATACGCGCGCGAAGATGTAATCGGCCGCAACTGCAGATTCTTACAAAACGAAGATCGCGCGCAGCCAGCCATTGAAGAAATCCGCCAGGCGATTGCCGGCGAGATGCCGGCGAAGGTCCTCCTTCGCAACTATCGAAAAGACGGAACCATGTTCTGGAACGAGCTGACTCTGGCGCCAGTGCGCGAACACAACCGAATGAAGCACTTGATCGGCATACAGCATGACGTGACCGACCGGATCCAGGCTGAAGAAAGGCGGCGAAAGCTTGAAGAGGATCTGTTCCAGTCACGCAAGATGGAAGCGCTCGGTCAGCTTGGAGCCGGGATTGCACACGAGTTCAACAACCTGCTCGGCGGCATCATGAACTATGCGCAGCTTCTGATCGAATCACCTGCGAACGAGCAGACACGATCCTTCGCGCAAAAGATTCTCAATGCGGGAATCCGCGGCCGGGAAGTGACGTCGCAGCTGCTCTCTTACTCACGCATGGAATCCAGAAATCTTGCCGCATGCGCGATGGAGGATCTGCTCGCGGAAGTCATTGAATTCATTCGACCCTCGGTTCCGCCGCATATTCGTCTGAAGACAGAAATCCACGGGGCCGGCACGGTGCTTGCCGATCGAACCATGCTTCACGGCGCAATTGCGAATCTCTGCTTCAACGCAATCGATGCAATGCCGGACGGCGGAGTGCTCATTGTGAGAACCTCGGTCGATCCTGCCTCGCAGCGCTTGAAGCTTCAGGTTCAGGATACGGGCGCAGGAATTGAAGCCTCTGTGTTGCCTCGCATCTTTGATCCATTCTTTACGACGAAAGGGATCGGAAAAGGCACGGGGCTCGGTCTTGCGTATACCCGCGCCGCAGTCGAGGCGCACGGAGGAAGCATTCGCGCTGATTCGACCGTCGGCCTCGGCACATCTTTCACGGTCGAGCTTCCCGTTTCGAGCGCGCAGCCTCAGGAAATCGAGACTCCGTCCAGGACCGCAGCGTACGGCCAGAAGGAAACCATCCTGATGATTGAAGATGATGAAGGGATCATGGAATCGACGGCTGCGTTCTTGATGTCGCGTAACTTCGCGGTCCGCACTGCGGTCCGCGCAAAAGAGGCCGTGGAAATCCTGGAACACCAGGCGCAGGATATCTGCCTTGTGATTTCGGATCTCAGGCTTCCCGATCAGTCGGGACCGGATCTCCTGCGTCTGATTCGCCGGCATGCGCGCGGCATACCGATCATCGCCATCTCCGGATACCTGGACGCGGAGTCGCAGGAAATTGTCGAGCAGGATGGAAACGCGTCTTTCTTGCAAAAGCCGTTTCTCCTTTCTGAACTCAGCGAGGCAATTGCCGCAAGCCTCGCGCATTCAACCGGCAGATAGTTTTTCGATTGCTTCCTGCAGGCCGCCGGTGCGAGAAACCATATGCAATCAAGCAGCCACCCCGCTCTTCGCACCGGCCCTTCGCCTCGTCTGATTTTCGCAGCTGCCGCCGCCGGGTTCGTCATTCTGGTCGGTCTGGTCGTCTACTTCGTTGATTTTTTTCCAAGCCTCTCTCATGTGAACGTTCAGCTCTTTTCCGGGGCAACCACGGGCGACTATTACGCAAACGCCGCTCGAGCTGCGCGCGCTGCAGAGGCGAAACGCGGGCGCATTGAAAATATCTCCACGAACGGTTCGATGGACAACCTCAAGCGGCTTGCGGGCGAAGCAACCCACGGAAGATTCGCCCTCGTCCAGAATGGCCTTCCCTGGCCGGACGGTCTTGAACTCGCGGCCCAGCTTCCAACGCCTGAAGTGGTCTTTTTTCTCGGAAGAGACGCGGACCGCATTCAATCATTTTCAGATCTTCGCGGAATGCGAATCGGCGGCGGCGCACAGGGAAGTGGAACCGCGCAGCTTGCAGAATCGATCTTCAATCTGCCCGCCATTCGCCCGCTCGGAGTCCAGCTCAGCTATCACAATGCGGAAGAACAGATCCAGATGCTGAAAGACGGCAGGCTCGACCTCGGCGTTTTTGTCATCAGCGAGAAAGCGGAATTCATAGAAAAGGCGGTCGCCGGCGGACTTCAGATCGCGAGCATACGCCAGCTCGACAGCGTCAGCCGTCGTCTTCCGTTTCTGAAAGCGCGGACTCTGCAGCAGGGATTCTTTGATCCCGTTCGGAATCTGCCGCCCGCAGACAAGAATGTGCTGACGGTGGGCACGCTGCTTCTCACAAACACGCATGCGCGAAGGTCCGAAATTGTCGGAACCCTCACTGCATTGAACGAAGTCTTCCCGAACCTCATCAACTACAACAGAATCGCAGTAAACGACACGGGACTGCCGATGGCAGCAGCAGCGACAGATTTCTATACGAATCAGGGCGCCGAGGTTTTTGACCGTTATCTGCCAAAGCTCATGGACTTGATTCCAATCGCCAACCTGGTTCAGCTTGTGATGGTCGTGAGCGTTCTGTTCAATCTCATGGGGCTCGGCAATCGTTTCATCCTGTGGCGAATTGATGCCAATCGTGTTGCAATTGAAGAAGAAATTTCCACGGTGTTCGGCGAAAACGTTCTGCCTGAAGAAATTGAAATCATGGAGCCGCAGGAACGCCACCGCTCCGGCGAGGGACTTGACCGATTGAATGCACTGATCGGCCACCTGACGAATCTGGAAACCAGATGCCGCAAACAATCGCAGTCGATCCTTGTGCCGATGGGCGCGGAAATGGCCTACCGTTACCAGGAACGCTTGATCAGCACGAATCTGATCGCCATCAAGAAATACAAGGCCCGCATCTGACGACGAAATCGCAGTTGCCCCGGGGCCTTACGCATGGAAAGTGCGCCATGCGTTCTTCCAGCATTTCATCCATTTCGCATGCTTCGCTCTGCGCCGCATCCGCGCTGGCTCTGTTGCTTTCGTTTGCTTCCTGCGATCTTCACCGCGGAGATCTTTACAGCGAAGCGGCCCTTCAGTCCCGCCTCAAGTCGGCTAACGGCCAGGACCGACAGGATGCCATTGAAATCGCTCAGAAAGCAGATCACGCATTTGAATCCGGAAATCCCGATGAGGGAATTGAATTTCTCAAGAAATCCGTCGCTCGCTATCCGATCGCGCGCACCTACTTCGACCTCGGCAATGCTCTGAGCGGCAAGAATCTGAATTCGGAAGCGATCCAGGCCTATCAGGCCGTCGCCTTTCTTGAGCCCGACCAGAGAGCCACGGCAGAGTACAACATTGCATGCGCGTACGCGCGCGATGGCAAGAAGGACGATGCGCTCCTGCATCTGGATCTCGCGCTGCGCGCCGGTTATGCAAACTGGAAAGGCATGGAAAAAGACCGGGATCTGGACGCGCTTCGCGCCACCCCTCGATACCTGGAACTCCTGAAGAAATACAAGCGTTAAGGCGCCCGAGAGAGCTCAATCAGATAGAATCCGCCGACGTGCCTCACAGATCTGGCTTTCGCGCGCACAGCTTCGGGCACCGCGAGCGCGTCATCGAGAATCACATGCCTGGCACCGCGTTCGACAGCCCCGGCAATCTCCTGCGGGCCCACGTCTTCGCGCAGGGGCTCGAAGCGCCGCATTCCAACGGGCTGCGAAATCTCCCCGAGCAGAAGATATTTGCCCGACTCATCCACCGTAGAAAGCGGTCCGACGAGAACCAGGCTCGAATCATTCCATAGACTGGCAAACGGACAGGGCGACAAACCGCGGACGGGCTCCACATAGCATGCCGCAGACGAATACCTGCGGTCGAGAGCCCGCATCAGCGCGGCGCGATTCAGGGCAGACCCTCCGGTCACAGCATTCCAGAGCGAAATCAAGGATTCGAAACAGAATACAAACAGAATCGCGATCATCCACGCTGCGGATGCGCGGCGAAGCGTCCCGGACCCGCTCGACGATGAAAATATGCGCGATAACACGGCTCCAAAACACGGCAGCCCCGCGCCATAAATCCATGCCGTATAACGGGGCCACCAGTTCATTGGCTGCAGAAGAAATGCCGCCAGAGCGATCAGAAGCACGGCTCGCAGCGCCTTTCCCGCGGGAGGAAAGAACCAGAGATACAATGCCGCCGGCAAACAGCCCGCGATCCACAAGAATCCAAGGCCGCCGAGCCGGCCGTCAAAACCGTATACCGTGTCATACCAGGTTTCTGAAATCGCCGGAAGCCGCAAACCGATCTGGATCCAGGATAGAATCGGCCGGAATGCTGCAGGAACCGATGCAAATTCGCGCGGAATCTGGGAAGAGTCCAGAATGGCGTCTAACGGTATTCCCGCGAATACCGTAAAGGGCCCGGCCTTTACTTCCACCGGGTACAGCGGATTGCCTTTGAAGATCCAGTTTCGCGCGTACCAGTAGCCGCAGACGAGTACCGCCCCGAAGAGCAGCACAGTGATGCGCGAAACCATCGCAGGCACATCCCGGCGGCTCTGGCGCAGCAGTTTCGCGCAGACTACGGCCAGGGCAGCGCCGCAGAACACCACGCCGCTGCCTTTGACGGCACAGGCCAGCCCGAGGGCGCACCCCGCCGCAAGGCTCCTGCGAAGCATCCCCGACCTGCCTCGCTCTGCGAGCATCACAGCAATGAGCGCGAGCGAAGCGGCAACGGTCGATGCATAGGCAGCATCTACATACGTTGTAGTTCCCTGGGCAATGTTGACCGGAATGAGAATCCACAATGCGCCCGCAGCCAGAGACGAAAGCGCGCCGGCGCCCCAGAAACGAGCGAGGAAAGCAGCTGCGAGGCAGCCCAGAGGCAGAAATAGAAAACCGCCGGCCGTAACGGCGTTGTTCATTCCCGAAGCTCGCACCAGCAAAAACGACAGAAACTCGACGGCCTTCGGATACCCGTTCATAAACTGCGCTGCATCGAATCGATCGTCGATCCAGTAAACCGAGCCGTGAAGCGACCAGAGATGAACAGCAGGGATATGGTAGGCATTCCCATCCCAGCTCTGGTCCCTCCCCAGCAGAGAAGCGACTAACAATGCAAAGGTGACTATGACTGAAAAACCGACGATGGACCAGAAGAGACCGCGGAATGGATCGGACCTGTGGGATCCGGGATCGGGCGCGTCAGGTTCGGCCTCTCCGCCCGCAACAAGGGGGCGGGACCGCATGGCGAGGAAGGCGGCGAAGAGGATCACGCCGATGGCCGCAAAACGGCCTACAGGAAAGAACGCGCCGACGAGCAGGCCTGAGACCTGGACGGCAGCATGAAAGACAACGAACCTCCAGAGTCCCCGCAGAAGAAATTCCGGCGAAAGCTGAACAGACACATCGTTTTTCAGCCAGCCATGCCTGCGCGGTCAAGCGCAAGATGCTTTTCCACGACGGCCAGCAGATCGGGCCCGCGGAAAGGCTTTGGCAGGCTGGCGAGGAATCCGAACTTTTGAGGCTCGGCCATCACCGGATCATTGCTGTAGCCGCTGAATGCAATCATGCAGAGCGAAGGAAATCTCTTCCGCATTTCCGCAGCCGCTTCCTTTCCTCCCATGCCGCCGGGCACGGTTAAATCAAGGAGCGCTGCAGCCACGGGCTGACCGGCCGCTTCCGATTTCGCACAGAGATCGAGGGCCTCCTGACCATCCCGCGCGAGAAGCACGGTCCAGCCTGCTTTCGAAAGAATGATCTCCACTACTTCGCGAATCATGTCTTCATCGTCCATGACGAGAACCCGGCGGCTGGCCGGGCTCGCCGCTCGTGTCTGCGGGGGGGGGACCGGCGCAGATTCTTTTTGCACCGCAGCCGGAAGAAGAATCCTGACTCGCGTCCCTTTTCCTGGAGCGGACTCAACGTCGACGGTTCCATGATGCCGATTGATGATTGAATAGCAGGTCGCAAGCCCGAGGCCGCGCGATCGCGCGCGCGTCGTAAAGAACGGATCGAAGATGTGCGGCAGCTGTTCGGCGGGAATGCCGGGCCCGTTGTCTTCGACCAGAATCTCCACGTACGATCCGGCGCGAAGGGAAGGAACTCGATCGATGGTTCGGTTTCGCACGTGAATCGAAACCTGACCGGCCCCGTCCAGCGCTTCCCGCGCATTCAATAAAATCTGTGTAAGCGCCTGTGAAATCTGCGCGGGATCCTGAAGAGCAGGAAGAAGATCGTCGGCGAAATCGCAGGAACAGGAAATCGCCGACCCCGCGAGCGCCGTCGCGCAGGTTTCGTGAATCACCGTTTCGATCCGCGCCGGTTGAATGACAGGAGTGCCGCCGCCCGAGAAAGTCAAAAGCTGCTGCGCAAGCATGCGTGCGCGGTCGAGAGATTCAACGGCGCGCGAAAGTAGATTCTTCACGTCGGGATCTGAAGTCCTTTCGCGGGCCAGATCCGCATATCCAAAGAACGATGCAAGGATGTTGTTGAAATCGTGCGCGATCCCTCCGGCCAGTACGCCGAGCGCGCTCAGCCGGTCCGCGCGCTTCAGGCCTTCTTCCGCGCGCACACGGTCGGTGATGTCCACCAGCCAGACCGGGTGAATCCGCTCATGATGCGCTGAGATTCCAGCGCTGGCCAGAACCGTACGCTCCGATCCGTCTTTTGCACGAATGCGGACTTCAAGAGGTTCAAATGGACGAGCGTCGCGTATGGCTGCCTCCATGCGTGCCTGCCATGCCTGGCTTACATTTTCTCGGTAAGCCGAGTCCGGATACGCCCGCGGCCACCAGTCCTTGAG
>CAZUJO010000069.1:7010-11916 GCA_964619995.1 uncultured Leptospiraceae bacterium | reverse complement strand
AATCAGACCAATCTCTACCTGGACGGAATTCCGCTGAACAACGCGGTCTCGGGCGAAGCAAACCTGGCAGACTACAACCTCGACGGCGTTTCGAGCATTCAGGTATTTCGCTCGGGTCAGTCATCAGCCCTGAGCGGCTCTGCTATCGGCGGCGCTGTGAATCTCGTCCCCGACCAGGGAGAGTCGGGAACGCGCGTGAAGCTGCGTGCGGGCACAGAGAAGACGATCGATCTGTCTGTGCGCACAGGCGGGGGGGCGACGGCCGCGAATCAAAGTTCGGATGACTCTGCTGCCGCTCCGGGTGAAGAAAAGTCAAAAGAGCCGGACGCAGCCGCCCCGGATGCGGCCTCAGATGAGGGCTTTCGGAAGAAGTGGTCGATCTCAGGACACACGGGTCGATCGGATCAGAATTACAAGTTTCGAAACGACAACGGAACGCCCGTTTTCAACACCCTCGATGATTTTGACGATCGGCGAAAGAACGCCTGGTATCGTGAAACAGGACTGACCGCATACGGTTCCGCCGGCACGGGAAACACAGACATCAAGGCGTTAGACGACTTTACCTACCGCATGCACGGAGTTCCCGGCCCGGGGAGCCGTCAGACAGAACAGACGCACCGCGAACTCCTGCGCAACACAGTCGGCGCGGGAAGCGATACAAAGGGACTGGGGTTTGACTGGCTCCGGCTTGAAACCCGGGCATATTATACGTATTACAGAGAGTCCTTTTTTGATCCGCTGCAGGAGTTCTCTTCGGCTTCCCCCAATTCGCGCGGAATTCTTGACATGTACGGCCTTCATATACTGCCGTCGCTCATTCTGCCAGCCGCGCATCAAACGATCCGGTTTCTCCTGGGCGAAGAGAGAGAAGAATACCATCAGGAAATCAGAAACCGGCTCGATCAAAAAACCCAGGGAGTGCCGACCCGCTTTCGCCATCACACATCCCTGCACGTCGAAGACGAGATCTCTTTTTTTCGCAAAGGATTGATCATCACGCCTTCGGTTCGTTACGAATCGTACCGCGACGATTTTCCGGATTTCCGCTCACGCGCCTATTCGGAGCTGGGCGACCCGACGAAGCGAAAGATTTATTATACGAACGGAAGTCTTTATGCGTCCGCCGCGATCGTGCGCACAGATGCGGGGGAGCTTCGCATTCGCGCAGGCGGCGGAAAAGAAAAGCGCATGCCCACGTTTCTTGAACTCTTTGGCGAGCGCGGCAGCGTGATTGGAAACGCGGATCTCAAGCCGGAGCGCGCCGACCTCTATGAGGGGGGCTTTTCGTTTAACTATCATCCGTCCGGCGTAACGGCCGAGGCATCTGTTACGGGCTTTCGCAAAGATCTGCGCGACATGATCTTGTTTGTTCCGAACTCGCAGTTCTCCCTGCGGCCCGAAAACGTGGACGCAGCGCGGATTGCGGGCGTTGAAACGTCGGCGCGCGCGTTCTTTTTCAGGAAGCTGCGCCTGTCGGTCACTTACACGTACCAGAAGGCCGTCAATGAAAGCGATGTTACTTATTTAAAGGGCAAGTACCTTCCGCTGCGCCCCATGCACGATCTGCATTCGGGAGCTTCGCTGTTCTTCCGCAAAGTCGAGATTGGCGCAGAAGCCGATTACACGGGCGCCGTGTTCCGCGACCGCACGAACGAATACATGAGCTATCAGCCCGGCCGGTGGGTGTACAATTCGTATCTGACGATTGCGCCGTTCGGCCGCGGCGAGCGCGAACTTCTCATTGGCGTCGAAGTGAAGAATGTCTTAAATCAGAGGATGGAGGATGTGATCGCATATCCACTTCCGGGGAGAACTGTGTATGGCACCATCAGCTATCGCTTCTAGGCTCCGGCCAGCCTGCAGGCTGATCGTGATTGCGGGCGTGTCTCTGCTCGCCGCGTGCAAGGACATCCAGCGGCCGCCCCTGTGGACGCTGTTTACCGCGGGAACCGGACAGAGCCGTGTGGGCGTGGTTACGACCGACTTCAGTTCAAACGGGCGTTTCTCCGTGATCACTGCCGACGGTTTTCCTCTGCCGGGTCTTTCTCCAATCTATTCGGACGCAGTCGCGCGTTACCAGAACAATCAGGTCACCATCATCAACCGCCTCGGCCGCGACAACATTCAGGTGCTTGAGCCGGCGCTTGGATTTTTTACGGTGCAGGAGTTCTCCGTTGGATCAGGATCGAATCCGCACGACTACATCCGCATCTCGGATGCGAAAGGATATGTAAGTTTATATAATAAAAACTACTTACAAATTGTTCAGCCCGCCACCGGGTTCTTGATTGGCGCGATTTCTCTGGCCGCCTACGCCGATATTGACGGAATCCCGGAAGCAGACGGAATGCTTCTTGAGGGAAGCTCGCTCTATGTCGCTCTCGAACGTCTCGACCGCAACCAGGCGAACTTTCCGCCGGCGGGCGTTTCGAAGCTCATTGAAATCAACACCGGCAGCGATGCCATTGTCGGTTCGTATGATTTTCCGGCGGCGAATCCCTACGGAAAACTGAAGCGCGTCGTGCTGTCCGGGCAGCCGCACCTCGTCGTGCCCTGTCCGAACCGGCTTGGATTTCTCTCCGCGCTCGACGGCGGCGTGGTCGCCTTCAACCTCGTTACGCGGACGTTCCGGCCCGGATTCCTGTACTCCGAGACAACGGCCGGCGGGGACATTCTTGATGTGGAGATTGCGAGCGATACGGTCGGCTATGCTACAGTGCTCGACGCGTTCTTTAACAAATATTTGCAGAAATTCAATCCGAGCACGGGACAGAAGCTCGCGCAGCTCGCCTACGCGCCTTCGTCTACCGGAACCATCTCCGGTCTATTGCTGGCCCCTAACGGATATCTCTATGCGGGAGATGCATCGTTCTCGCAGCCGGGCGTCCGCATTTACGATACGCAGAGAAGCGATGCCTTGATCACGCCTGCGCCCGTTAGCGTGGGACTCAGGCCGTTTGACCTGATCTACATTCCATAGCTCAGCATGCGAAGGGCAGGCCGTGATCCTTTGAATCGGTGAGAATTTCAAAGGCGGCGCGGTTTGCAGACGTGAGTCTGACAGCCGGCTTTCCGCGCTCGCGAATTTCCAGTTCGCAGCGCGCAATCTTCGAGTTCAGGCAGTATTTGAACCCGCCCGGAGGGTTGTAGTATTTCAGGCAGACAAAGTCTTCTTCGCGCGCCGTTATGCGCCCTTGAATCTGAATCTCGCGATCCTCTGCGTGAAAATCCCAGTGATAGTACCCGAATTGTGCGCGGCCGAGCGTCTTTGTCAGGCGGTTCAGGCGGTATTCCCGGCCTTCATGACGAAGAACCACAGGAGTGAATGCAGGCGTCCACACCGGTCCGATCTTCAGACGCGCCGTTGCAATCTCAAGAAACGTATCTTCTGCCCCGTCAAATCCGCTCACCTGTCCCCAGGCATAGTGGTCCGTGTGCTTTGATCCCCAGTTGTGATTCTGTGTGCCGGGCCAGCGGTCTATATTGATCTTCCTGTCATTGATCAGGATCGATCCATCGAAACGCGACAGGGGGTGACCCACGAGCACCTTCGCTTTTGGAAATCCGCCGCTGTAGAGGTTTTCGGGAAAATCGAACAGGGGCGGCGCGCTTCTATCGAAACTCAGATCCCAGCGGATGCTGTGCTCCTTTCCTCCGATGCCGCCGCGGAGGATGTTGTCGTGCAGAACGGCATGCTCCACGCGGACAGAGAACCTGTCCCGGGCAAATTCGCAGCGGGAAATCGGATGCTCGCTCTTCAATGCCGTATGACGTCCGGACGCGCCGTCAAAGAATACGGCCCAGAGTTCGCCGATCGCATTCTCCGGATGATTCCGGGGCGAGAATACAGTGTAACGGATCCAGAACGCGAGCGGCTCTTTCGGGTGATTGCCCCGTTGAAAAAAACTCTCGTAGTGACCGCGATTGGAACGGGGATCAAACCGGCTGAAATTGAACGTTTCGCGGATACTCATGGGACGAGCCTGAATGCTCTGGTCGGGCCGGTCAAGTTCTGTGCCGGCTGAAGCGCGGCCGGAATTGACGATCCTGATTCACTTCTCATTCTGGCAGGCGGTGAAAGCAAAAGCCCCGAAACCGGATGAGCCGGCCCTTCTGACCGTGCGCAATCTTTCGAAACGTTACGGGCAGGGCCCTGACTCACTCCTTGCAGTGGATGATGTGAGTTTTTCCATCGCGCCGGGAGAATGCTTTGGCCTGCTCGGGCCGAACGGAGCGGGCAAATCCACAACGATTCAGTGCGTGACCGGATTTTTTCCTCCGACCGCTGGCAGCGTCCGCATCGACGGCTTTGATGTGCACGAGCATCCTCGCGAAGCGCGCAGAATGCTCGGTGTCTGTTCGCAGGAGGAAAACCTGGACAGTGATTTCAACGCCGTCGATCAGTTGACCCGTCATGCGACCTACTTTCGCATTCCTGCGAAGGAGGGGCGTCTGCGTGCAATGAAGCTGCTCGGGCGATTCGGCCTCGAAGAAAAAGCGCATGATATGATTGAAAGCCTTTCCGGAGGCATGCGGAGGAGGCTGCAGGTAGCACGCGCGCTCATTTCCGAGCCGCGCGTCCTCGTGCTCGATGAGCCGACGACGGGTCTCGATCCCGATGTGCGCCGCATGGTCTGGGAAGTGATCCAGGAAGCGCGCGCGAGCGGACGCGCCATTCTTCTCTGCACGCACTACATGGACGAAGCGGAACGACTCTGCGATCGCATAGCAGTCATTTCGCGCGGAAAGATTCTCGACATCGCTCCTCCCAGGGAGCTGATTTCGCGTTACATCAAGCAAAAGACAGTGCGCGAAGAAGTGCGGCCTGGCGTATTCTGGAAGCGTCCTGCAAACCTGGAAGACGTGTATTTGAAACTGACCGGCAGCAAACTGGGAGTGGAGG
>CAZUJO010000069.1:0-7000 GCA_964619995.1 uncultured Leptospiraceae bacterium | reverse complement strand
GTGGAGGGGCTCTGATGGCTGACTGGATCTGGGCGGTTCGCTGCGTCTGGCTGCGGTATTTTACGGTGTTCCGCCGCAGTCTGCCGTACTATGCGGTTACCACTTTCGTGGAACCATTCCTCTATCTTCTCTCGTTCGGAATCGGCGTTGGCGCACTGATCGGCGAAATCAACGCCGGAGGACAGAAGACCAGCTATCGCGCATTTATATTCTCCGGAATTGTTGCGCAGACCGTGTTGTTTCAGGGATTCTTCGAGGGCGCGTACGGAGCGTTCGTGCGCATGTATTATCAGAGGATCTTTCAGGCCATGTCGATTACACCGATCACGCTCTCAGAAGTTCTCTGGGGGGAATTGATCTGGGATGCAAGCAAGTCGACCCTCGCAGCGATGGTGGTCGCATGCATCGGCGTCGCGTCCGGAGATTTTCGTCCCGCTGCTCTCTTGCTTCTCATCCCTGTAAGTTTCGCAAGCGCTCTTTTGTTCTCGGCGATGGGACTTGCGTCGGCTGCATATTCGCGCAGCATTGATGAGCTTTCGTATCCGCAGTATTTGCTTGTATTTCCGATGTTTCTTTTCTGCGGCGTGTTCTATCCGATTGACCGTCTCCCGGAGTCCCTTCAACTTCTTGCGTGGGCGTTTCCTCTCACATCCGTTATTTCCCTTGTGCGCAGCATCTGCCTCGGCTTTGCGTGGGAATTGAAGTCCGTCCCGATTGTTATGGTCTGGTGTGTTGCATTGCTCTGGGTTTCGCGGAGAGCGATGATGCGAAGGCTTGTGAAATAGTGCCGGACCGGGCTCATCATTTTTGTCCAGGGTAAGGGGTCATTGAACAAACGCTTCTGGAACGAACGACAGGAATTCGTGACCAAACGACACACAATGTTGTAGTCGCGGAAGAAACTCGCAGTATTTTCTACGGCGATTCTGGATTTGATTGCACATGTGTTTTGCATCCTCCACAAAGGATCGTGACCGACCACGGAAAGATCGCGGCCGCCGGCACACATCTTGAATCAGATGTGTTTCGTTTGATGGTCGAAGGCATTCATGAAGCAGTCTTCATCCAGGTGAAAGGCCGCTTTGCGTATACGAACCCCGCTGCCACAGAACTCTTTGGCGCGGACTCGATCGAGCAGATGATCGGTTCACCAGTCATTGACCGATTTCACCCTGACTTTCACGAAATTGTTCGCGCGCGCATCAGCGGTCTGAATGAGAGACGCGAGGCAATGCCTCCGCTCGAAGAGCGCCTGGTTCGGTTTGACGGCTCTGTAATCGATGCAGAGCTCTCTGGCGTTCCGTTTACATTCCAGGGAGAAGCAGGCGCGCTTGTATTTGCGCGGAATATTACGGAAAGAAAAGAAGCAGAACGAAGACATCACGCTCTGTCCGCGACATTGACCGCGGCCATTGGCAGCATGACGGACGCTGTCTTCATATCCGACACAGCCGGACATCTTGTAATGGTGAATGATGCATTCGCGACGTTCCACAAGTTCAGGGACAAGTCAGAATGCGCAGCAACTCTCGAAGAATACCCTGCCATTCTTGATGTAAAGTTTCCGGATGGCAGCCCTGCTCCGCTTTCGGAGTGGGCCGCGCCCCGGGCGCTCCGCGGAGAAGTGGCGACGAACGCCGAATACCATTTACGGCGAAAGGACACCGGCGAAACCTGGATAGGCAGTTACAACTTCGCGCCGATTCGTTCTCCGGACGGCACCATCATTGGTTCTGTCGTGGTCGGACGAGACATTACGGACCAGAAGCGAGCAGAGGCTGCGCTGCACGAAAGCGAAATCCGTTTTTCGACGATCTTTAAGTCCGGCCCGGCAGCCATCGCAATTACCAGTTCGCAGGATCAACGCATTCTGGATGTAAATGAAGCCTGGCTTGAAATTTTCGGGTACAACCGTGAGGAAGTCCTCGGACGCACTGCAGCGGAGCTGAATCTATGGAATTCGAAAAACCGGGAGAACCTGGTGCGCGATCTGGACACGACGCGCGGAGTTCAGCACTTCGCAATTTCTGCGCGTCGAAAGGATGGGGAAATTCTCGATCTGCTCGGCACGGCCGAGCGTCTCGACTTGAACGAAGAGCCGTGCTTCATCGGTATGATGATCGACGTTACGCGCATGAAACAGGCCGAGCGTGCAAAAGCAGAGCTGGAAATGCAGCTGCTGCACGCTCAGAAAATGGAATCCATGGGCCGGCTCGCGGGCGGAATCGCGCACGATTTCAACAACATCCTCATGGTGCAGCGCGGTTACACGGAGCTTTTGCGCACGCGCATCCAGACCGGCAAGACGGAGCCCTCGGCGCTGATGGAGAAGTTGGGGCAGATTGACGCTGCAACAGACCGGGCGGCGGCCCTGACGCGCCAACTGCTTGCGTTCAGCCGCAAACAGGGTCAGCATGCGGTCCGCCTGGATCTCAATGTTCTCGTAAAGAACATAAACAGTATGCTCAACCGCCTCATTGGCGAACCGGTCGTGCTCCATGTCTTCCCTGCGAAGACGGCTGCCATTGTGGAAGCAGATCCGGGTCAGGTGGAGCAGATCATCGTAAATCTGGTGGTCAACGCGCGCGACGCAATGCCGAACGGTGGTTCGATCACGATTGAAATCGGACTCGAAGATCTCGACGGCCCGGCTGCCGATCGGCTGCTGATGGCCCCCGGTCCGTGTGTCGTTCTCTCCGTTAGCGATACGGGCTGCGGAATGGATGCGCAGACCCGCGCTCACATGTTTGAACCCTGCTTCACGACCAAAGAAGAAGGGAAGGGAACGGGGCTCGGTCTTTCAACGGTTTACTCGATTGTTCACCAGAGCCACGGAGGAATTGCGCTTGAGAGCGAGCCGCAGAAAGGCACTCAATTTCACATATACCTTCCGCGCGTCGATGGATCGGCTCAGCAGACCATCATTGCCGACCCGGAACTCCTTCCGGGAAAAGGCGAATTGATTCTGGTCGTGGAAGATGATCCCGCGCTTCGCAAACTTACGTTGAGGCTTCTCGAAACCATGGGCTACAACGTTCTTTCGGCAGGCACGAGCGGCGAGGCGCTGATTCAGGTAGAGATGGAAAATATTCGGCCCGACGTGCTTCTAACAGACATCGCTCTTCCCGGGCTTGCAGCGGATGGGCTGGTTCACCGCCTGCGAAGAACGATTCCGGATCTTCGCGTGATCTACATGTCGGGCGCGATTGATCCTGAGCTGCCGCCTTCTGCGGGAGACCGCCCTTTCTACTTACAGAAGCCATTCTCAAAATGCCAGCTTTCCGCCGTTCTGCGCGGTATCCTCGATTCCTCTGTTCCAGCATCCTGAGCGCCTGTTTCTTCCTCACAAAAAAGAAAAAAAAAGCCGGCCTCGGGGGAAGGCCGGCTTCAGAGGGGATGCTTTTTTAGACGGTGTTGTTAACCGATCGCTTCCTTGCCGCGTTCGCCTGTGCGAATGCGGATCACTTCTTTGAGCTCGGTTACGAAGATTTTGCCGTCGCCGATTTTACCGCTCCGGGCGCCTTCGATGATCGCCTTGATCGTCGGCTCGACATAGTCTTCATTCACTGCGATTTCGAATACTACCTTGCGAAGAAGATTCACTGTGTGAACCGCACCGCGGTAGTTCTCATCGTAGCCTTTCTGCTGGCCGCAGCCCATGGCGTTGAGAACCGTCATCTTGGTTACTCCGGCCTTGTACAGTGCCTGCTTTACGTCCTCAACTTTGTGAGGTTGAACCATTGCTGTTATCAATTTCATGCCAGTCCTCCTCTACTCAATCGTTCCACATCTGGAAGCCGCGGTAGCCCTCTTCACCATGTTCACTGATGTCGAGTCCCAGAGTTTCCACTTCTTCAGACGGACGGAGTCCGATCGTGAATTTGATCAGGTAAGCGATCACGACTGTAGCGACCACGCTGAGCACCAGCGTAATGCCGATTGCTTTGAGTTGTTCGAGCCACAGTGTTCCGCTGTTGATATACTTGTCTACGTTAGCCGCCAGGTTCGCGTTCACTGCACCAGGGTTTACCTGGCCGTTTGCGAGTTTCGCAGGCACAGCGAGGAAACCAGTGACGAGAGCGCCCATAGTTCCACCAACCGCATGCACACCGAATGTATCGAGTGCATCGTCATATCCCAGCCAGCCTTTCAGCTTGTAGACTGCGAAGAACGGAACCGATCCTGCGAGAAGACCAATGATGATCGAGCCGCTTGCGTTTACGAAACCGCAGGCAGGAGTGATCACAACCAGACCTGCAACCGCGCCGGAGCAGAAGCCGAGAACCGTAGGCTTCTTCTTGATGATGTATTCAAGAGTCGGCCATACGAAGCTTGCAACAGCCGTAGCGAGCGTCGTGGTCATGAAAGCGTTCGCAGAAACACCGTCGGCAGCAACTGCTGATCCGGCATTGAAACCATACCAGCCTACCCACAGCATGCCTGTTCCCACCATGGTGAGCACGAGGTTGTGCGGATCCATTGCTTTGCTTCCGAAGCCGAGGCGTTTGCCAAGGATGATACAGAGAATGAGCGCAGACCAGCCCGAAGACATGTGAACCACAGTTCCACCGGCGAAGTCGATCGCCTTGATTGCAGCGTTTGCGTTCCATACGCCGTTCATGAGACCGGTTACGCCCCAGACCATGTGAGCCAGCGGGAAATAAACCGCGAACATCCACAGGGCAACAAAGAGCATGATCGCAGAGAACTTCATGCGCTCTGCAATGGCGCCGATGATCAGAGCCGGTGTGATGATTGCGAACATCAGCTGATACATGGAGAATACGTTATGCGACACCCAGTATGCGTAGTTCGTGTTTGGAGCGGAATCCACTCCCTTGAGGAACGCGTACTTCAGGGTTCCGAAGACCGCTACGCCGTCATCTGCGAATACAAGGCTGTAGCCAACGGCCCACCAGAGAATGGTGACCAGTCCGGCAATGCCGAGACACTGCGCCATGACAGACAGAATGTTCTTCGCGCGGGTAAGGCCGCCGTAGAACAGCGCGAGGCCGGGCAGGGTCATGAACAGCACGAGAGCCGCACATACCATCATCCAGCCGTTGTGGCCAGGACCCGATCCCGGAATGTTGGATGTCCATTTCACGTCACCGGCTGCTCCAACTGCGCCGTTGTTGATGTATGCTTCCAGGTCAGCCAGTCGCTGCTCAACGTTCGGTGCAGGAGCGGGAGCCGCAGGGGTTTCCGCATTAAGTCTAGCACCGATGAGCGCAACGCCCAGCACCAGGAAATAAGACCATTTCTTCAAATCCGATTTCATCGAATCCTCCTGATTATTGCTGACCCCTTTATGCAAGGTCAATGCCAGGCGCATTCTGCCGATTTCGACGTCATTCGCCCGTTTGGAACGGAGGCATTTTGCACAGAGCATCTACTGTCTGTGCGTACTGCTTAAAAGTTGGGCATATGCCCCACGATGAACTCGGGCAGCTGGAGAGTGCGAATGGGAGGGTGATCCGTTAGATCGAATCGAGGACGCTTTGAAAGATGGCCTGTGTCTGCTGGAGCGTGAAAGCCGACTTTCGTTCGTTCTGGCCGGCAAGGACGGTCCGGCGGAGATCCGCATTTTCCTTGAGCTCAACGATCATCTCGGCGACAAGCGGAAAGTCCTTCTCTGTGAACATGACGCCGCTTTCTCCGAGCGTTTCCGGGATTACCGAGGACCTGTACGCGAGCACCGGAAGCTGGAAGTGCATCGACTCAATCAGGGGCACAAAGAAACCTTCGTGCTCGCTCATGGACAGAAATACGTCGGCGTCTGTGTAGGCCTGCGCGACCTGTTCGTCGGAAACCATTCCCGTGAATTCTACGTCGCGCAGATCAAGCTCGCGCATGAGATTCTTCAATTCACCTGTGTAGCCGCGCATTTCCGGGTGAAAGTGACCAACCAGGCGGAGCCGCGCATCGGGCCGGATCTTCTTTAAATAGTAAAATGTCTTAAGTAGATCCTGGTGGCGTTTGTTCGGGAATACGCGGCCCACGAACAGAACGTTGAGCGAAGCGTTTTCGCGCTCCTTTTTGATTTCCCAGATCGGATGCAGCGCCACGGGCATGACGCGAACGCCGGCATACCCCATGCGGTCGAGGTCGCTTGCATTGTAGGCCGAATCCGCCAGAGCCGCGCTGAAAATAGGCCGAATATCGCGCAGAATATCGCGCGCATGCTGGAGCCGGTCGGCAAGACGCCGGTTGTAGGGGCGCACATACTCGGCGGGCGTGACGTTGTGATAAATCAGAACCTTTTTACCGGGAAGATCGGGCAGGCGCGCGAGAAGGCCCGTATCGATCGAATGATGATAGATGAGAATCGAATCCTTCGAGGGGTGATACTTCTTCGCATGCGTGACCCGATGCGCATCGCGGTCCGGGAACTGCTCTGCAAAAATACGAGACTTGATTCCCTTCGTTTGCAGATAGCGCTGAAGCAGAAGCGCTTCATTCGAAATCGCATCTCCCGCAGCGAAACCGGCGCAAAACTGGTCGATTTGCGGCATCAGTAGCCCGATTCAGCCCGCATTTTCGCGCAGGCGGGATGCTCTGTCTGGAGACGTTTTCTCTCCTGGCAGTCCTTCGCCTCAGAAACGGCTTTCGCGCATTCCGCGTAGGTTCGGTATACAGAAGCTTCGTCTGCGGCTTTGCCGCCCGTTACGTCCGTGGATAATCTTCCGATCAGGCTGTACTGGTTTTTCCGGCAGAAGTCCCGGGTCATGCGCGAAAGGACCAGGTCCCTGCGTTCGGGAGTCCCTTTCATCTTTTCGCGCACTTCTTCTTTCATGCAGTCCACAACTGCGTTGCAGAACAGGTCAGCGTCCTTCTGATATTTTGCGATTACGGCAGGCGTAACCGGGTCTGATTTCTGGCAGGAGCTCAGCGCCATAGATGCGCCGGCCGCTAAAAAAAAGGCGCGAAGGAATAATGCGCGTGGCTTTTTTTGCATTCATCGTAAATGCGCCGCAAAGGGCATAGCGCAAGCAGGTTT
>CAZUJO010000068.1:0-11929 GCA_964619995.1 uncultured Leptospiraceae bacterium | reverse complement strand
CAGCCGGGTTTCCTGGAATGCGAAAGCTTACGTTCACTGTGAGCTTGCCTGAATTCTGTGTGTCCACTCCGTCTGAGACGGACTGCACTCGCCCATCGGAGGCAAAGCCGAGTTCAAATGCATTCGTTCCACCAACTGCAGTGTCCTGGCCTCCCGGAACAACTACGATTACACTGAGGTTGGAAGAGTTTTCCATGTTCGCGCGAACCTGCCAGCGGTTGTCGCCGGTCTTGTAGAACTCCAGACGGAGTTCCCGCTTGTTGCCCTGCTCATCATACACGTTCGCAGTTGCTACGTGTCCGCGGCGGGTCTCCTGCGGACCGCTCAGGAACTGCTGAATCTGCTCTTCTGTAGCATCAGCAGGAACGGCCTGCACAGCCTGATTCAGGTTGGATTCAAAAACAACTTCCGAAGTCGCTTTCGCAGGTTTCTTTGAATAAAGAGGAATGCGGATGTCTTCCACGCCCGCGGCAGAATTGATGAAGCTGTTGCCGTCGCGATCCTGGCGCGCGTTCCAGCCCTGCACGCGAAGGCCTGTTCCAGGATGAACATAGAAACCGTCGCGGTCCATGTTGAAAATGCCCGCTCTCGTGTAGTACTGCTTGCCGCCGTCGCGAACGACAAAGAATCCGTCTCCGGAAATCGCAACGTCTGTATTCTTACCGGTAGTCTGCAGCGAACCCTGCGTCATGATCTTGTCGATCGATGCGATCATCATGCCCAGTCCCACCTGCTGCGGGTTGATACCGCCGATGTTCTCGCGCGGCTCGGCAGCGCCGGAAATCTCCTGGGAGATCATGTCCATGAACGTTACGCGCTCTGTCTTGAAACCGTGCGTGTTCACGTTGGAAACGTTGTTACCGATCACGTCCATCCGTGTCTGGTGGTTTTTCATTCCGGCAACGCCGGAGTAAAGGGATCGCATCATAGTCTTTGTTTTTCCTTATCCGTTTGGACTTGCTTTCTTTTGCTCGACTTTCCAGGGAAATAGTTTAATAAAATCAGCTCACGAATTCGAAATTTGGCGCGTCCGAGAACTCGCCGTATCCGCGCATGCTGACGGGCGGCTTCTTCTCCGCATCGCCTGCCGGAGCGGGCGCGGAAGCGGGGCCAACCGGGGCAGCCGGCGCAGTTTGCGGCGGAGGAATCGGAACGCCGGGATTTCTGTTCGCAGGAGCGACCTGTGAAGCGGGAACCGGCTGCAGGCCAGGCGCCGATTGCGTTGCGGACGGTGAACCGGGAGGCATCGCCGGGCCGGCCTGCGAGGGCGCGCTGCCCCCAAACTCGGGCTTGATCATGGCAGGATCGCCGACCATCTCAATGTCTTTCAGCGTCATCGCCCGGCCGCCTACTTTCAAAAAGGCCTGCCCGTTTGCATCGAAGAAGAGCGCCTGCGCAACCCCGCTTACGGATTCTCCGCTCGTGAAGTCTTTACCAATCACAAACTTTCCAACGAGTCCCACGGCCTGACGATTCGACAGATTGTTGAAGCCGTCGGCCATGTTCTTCATCTGTTCAAGAGCGGAGAACTGCGCCATCTGTGCGATGAACTGCTGGTCCTGCACGGGGGCCGTCGGATCCTGCGTGGTCAGCTGCTTTACAAGGAGCTTCAGGAAATCGTCCCGGTCCATCTGCTTCGGCTTGTCGCGGAATTCAACTCCGTCGAGTTTCCCGTCCTCGATCTGCTTGCGCTCTTTGATTTCTCTCTGAATGTTTACGGATCGATCCTGTCCGAGATAATTCGAACGGATGCTGTCACTGAGTGGATTCGGCGCTGTTTCCGGCATATATTTGCTCCTGCGTTCTCTCTATTACCGTTAAACGGCAATGTTCAGCTCGCCTTCCCAGGCGGGCGCTGATTCGTATGCGGCAGCCGCAGCTTCAACGGACGCGGCGGCAGGCACGATTGCGCCCACGGACTCGGGGGCGCGATTCTGTTCGCGGAACTGGCCTTCACGATCGTTCTGAAAACGCGCGGCCGTTTCTGGATTAAAAGAAGAGCTGGATTCCATCTGCGGTTCGCGCACACGAATCTCGATCGCATCTACAGAAAAGCCCTGACGCTTCAGTTCTTTCTGTAGCATCTCCATTTCTTCTTTCACGAGTTTGCGCACGGATTCGTTTTCCACGACCATCTTCGCCTCAATCACCTGGCCATGAACCTTCAGATTGAGCGTAACACTGCCGAGCTGTTCCGGCCTCAGGCGGATCGATGCCTGTGAGGATCCGTCCGCGCCGAAATTTACCCGGGCCTTCTGAACAAGCTGGTTGAACAAATCCTTCGTATCCTGCGTCAGTTTTTCCTTATCTGCAGGAGCGATCTGCGGCTTCAAAAGTTCGGAGAAGATCGCAGTGCTTTTTTCAGGGGATCGATCCAGGCGCGCCTTTTGATCTGCTTTCAGTTCGCCTTTGTGGGAACGAGCGTCCGACTGACCGAATTCGCGCGACTCGCGGCGCGGCATCTCCTGGATGTCCCATTGTCGCGCTCCAGATGGAGCACGATCGGACGATCCTTTGTGGATTTCGCCGGCTCATGCGAGTCCCGGTCGCTTGAAACTCTCTGCGCGGCGAGCGCCAGTTCGGTGATCGATTTCGCCTGACGTTCGACTTTTGCCGGCTTGGCCGAAGTTCCGGATATGTTTGAGGTCTTATCCGAGAGAGCCCGCGCAACATTGCGCGCGAAGTCAAATGCAGCTTCCTCTGCTTTCAGATGAGAGACAGATCCCTCTTTCTTGCTGGCGCGCAGGCCGGCATCGAGACGCGCGCCCAGGCCGCCCGCAGATTCTGTTGCTTTCTCCTGTTTGCGAGAGGTGCGGAGGGGATCGTGCAGCGCGTGTGCGTGAAGGGCATGCCCGGCAGCCCCAGATTTTTCGCTCTGGCGCTTTCCTTCCGATCGGTCTGCGCGTGCGGAGTCGGCTGCATCGTTAGATCTTGTATGAGAACTTTCGCTCGACTCGGAGCGCTGCGCCCGGTCTGAATTTTTCAGATCACTCTTTTCCGAAGAAGATTCGGAGGAATCTTTCTCAGCCCGCGCAGGCCCGCGGACCGAGTCGGCTTCATCGCGAGATTCGCGGACGGCGTCGTTTGTGGAACGATCCGGTGCCGGCTCTGCGCGGCGATCCTCTGCGCGCCGCTCAGCTTCTTCCGGGCGCGGGGCTTCACGGCGATCCTGGATGGATTCGCCCGCAGCGCGTGCATTTTGAAGCTGTGACTGGAGGACAGAGAAAAACGAGGTCGATGATTTCTCAGCCGGTCTTGGAGAAGCGCTCTCCGGATTCCGGGCTGGTTCGGCGCTTGCGAGCAGGATGACAGGTTGCATCCTTTTTTTCATCGTCAATCCCGCTCAATCCGTTAGAGAAAACGCAAAATTTGGCCGCCACGACTGGATTTCCGGGTGTTTCGGGCCGAAAGAGGCGGCCCGTGTGCGACATAATTACGCGAAAAATTCTCCTTGCGAGCCGGATGCTCTGCCTCCCTCTGCCCTTCATGGAACTTCGTCCCATCCGCTTCGAATGCACGGGCTGCGGCCAGTGCTGCAAAGGCCGCGGAGAAGTGTATTTCACCGGCCAGAACATCCGCGGCGCAGAAAAGATTCTCGGAATCAAAGGCGAAGAGAAAAAAAAGTTTCGCAAGAAACTCATTCAAACAAAGCGCAACGGCCTCTACATTCACATGACGAACGGGCGCTGCATGCTGCTCGATGAAAATGATCGCTGCACGATCTACGAATCGCGGCCTCTGCAGTGCAGCACATATCCGTTCTGGCCCGGATTCTTCTCGGACGATGACGACTTTGACTTTCTGAAGAACGAATGCGAAGGCATCGGCCGGCGCGGCGGAGAAAAGTTCTCCGTTCTCTCCATTCGGCGCCGTATTCTCAAGACAGACCGCGAATTCAAAGCCCTCCAGAACGGAAAGGAGAAGTTCTCGCTATGACCCCTTTCTACCGCGGCAAAGTTCGAGATCTGTTTGAAGCCGGACCCGAAGCGATGGTTCTCGTCGCCACAGACCGGCTCTCCGCATTCGATGTTGTATTTCCGGACCCGGTGCCAGGAAAAGGGGAAGTTCTGACTCGCGTCAGCTCTATGTGGTTTCGCGCGCTTCGCGCGTCCGGTCTCGAGCAGCAGTGGGATTTTGGGGATCACATTCTCGAAACGGACGTGAACCGATTTCCGGAAAACCTCCGCCTCCCCGAATGGAAAGACCGATCCGTTCTCGCGCGGAAAACAAAGCGGATCGATTTTGAGTGCGTCGTGCGCGGATATCTCGCAGGTTCTGCTTTCAAGGAATACAAAGAATCCGGAACGGTCTGCGGCGAAGCGCTTCCCCCTGGTCTGGTTCAGGCAGACCGTCTTCCCTTTCCCATTTTTACGCCGGCAACGAAAGCAGAAACCGGTCATGATGAAAACATTCCGTTTGAAAAAATGCAGGATGCCCTGGGCAGCACTGCCGATCGTCTGCGCGAAATCAGCATCGCGATCTTTCAGTTTGCTTCAGAAAAAATGGCAAAAGCAGGAATCCTTCTGTGCGATACGAAATTTGAATTTGGAATGCTGGATGACCGCATCATCCTGATCGACGAGATCCTGACGCCGGATTCAAGCCGCTACTGGGACGCGGCGACGTACAGGCCCGGCACTACGCCTGCGGGCTTTGACAAGCAGTACGTGCGCGATTACGTGGAATCCATCGGATGGAATAAATCTCCGCCAGCGCCAAATCTTCCGCGCGAAGTGATCGAGAAAACCATGCAGCTCTATGCCGAAATCGAGAACAAAATCCGCTCTGTACTTTCATAAGAACCTGTTGATTTTTAGAACCGCAGATGCGGCGCATGCGTCGGATCTGCGGACGAGGAGAATACCATGACCAAATCTATTTTCACAGCCCTGGCGCTCAGTTTTGCGCTTTCCTGCTCTTCGGCGCAGCCTCCGCAGAAACGAGAACCGCTCGAGAGCCAGCCGCAAACCCCGGCTCAGACACAAACTCAGCCGCAAAATCAGACTCCGCTCGCGCAGCCCGCCCCCGTTGTGACTTCTGTTCCAACTCCTCCGCGCACAAACCCGTACACGCTCGACGCAAACCGCAGCCTCGTTCAGTTCTATATGAACGCAAGCCTGATGAATGTGACGGGAGTCTTTCGCAAATTCAGCATCACCGAAGTCACTCAACCCGGGGACATCACAAGCATTCGCGGGAAGATTCTGATCGAAACTGCATCTGTTTTCACGCGCGAAAAAAAGCGCGATGATCACCTTCGCGCAGATGACTTCTTCTGGTCTGAAAAATATCCAAATGCAGTGATCACGGTAAAAAGCATTGTGCCGGCGGCGCAGAAAGACACGTACAACGTGACGATCTCCCTGCAGATCCGCGACAAAAGCCGCGATTTCACGGTTCCGACGGTCATCACGCAGTCAAACGAAGGCATCATCGCGAACGGCCAGTTCAGCGTGGACCGCACGTTCTATGATCTGAAAGGCGAATACATGGCCAATAAGATCATGAACGACGAAGCGGACATTACGTTCCGCTTCGTGCTCATTCGCAACTGAGCCTTCGCGGGAGCGGTTCAGGCCGATCTGCCGGTCATCCCCGGAACTGCGGGCCTTACGAACCCGCAAGTTCCGCAACGCTGCTCGTTCCGCGCGGAACGAGAGGAAACGGCCGCCCCATGGAATTGTAGGGATGCGCCTCCGGATCGACCCCCGCTGCACGATAGACCGTGGCAACAAGTTCGCGCACGTGCACGGGCCGCTTCGCAGGCTTCTGTCCTTTTTCATCGCTTTCGCCGATCACCGCTCCCGCCGGAATCCTGCCGCCGCCAATCAGACTCGTCCATACGCGCGGCCAGTGATCGCGTCCGTCCCGCGAACCCACGTCCGGAGTCCGGCCGAACTCGCTTGAAAGAACGACTAACGTCTGTTTGAGAAGGCCGGAACTTCCCAGTTCGCCGAGGAGCGCTGCAAGCGCAGGATCCAGATCCTTCGTGATCGATCCCACTTTCGCGTAGTTGTCGTTGTGCGTATCCCATCCGCCGATCGTGATTTCAATGAACGGCACTTCTGCTTCCGCAAGCCGCTTCGCCATCAGGCATGCTTTCCCCGCGAAGCTGTCGCCGAACTTCGCTCTCAGTTCCGGTTTTTCGCGCGCCAGATCGAACACATGCAGGCGGTCGGAGTTCGCAAAATCCAGCGCAGCGAGAAACATCTGCTTCCATTGATCGACCTCAACGCCGATCGTCTCTTTCGCGTACGATTCATTCAGTAGATCGAGCATCTTGCCCCGTCTGCCTTTGCGGTCCTCTGCTATGCGGCCCACCGCCGGCTGCAGATGGGTCACAGGGTTGTCGAGGTTTCCAATCTGAAACCCGCCGTATTTGACGCCCAGAAATCCCGATCTGCCTGTCAGACCGCCGCGCCCTCCCATCGTGATGTGCGATGGGAAATACGGTCCCTTCTCGCTGCGCTTCTTCGCATACGCGATCACGGAGCCAAACGCAGGGATGTCCGGAAATGCCTGCGATTGCGACATGCGGTATCCGGTGTGCAAAAGCCGCTGGCCGAAGCTGTGATCTCCGTCTTCCGACCAGGTAGAACGCACGAGCGCAATCCGCGAAATCTCTTTCGCCGTCAGTTTCATCGTCTCGGCAAAGCGCACACCGGGAATCGATGTGTTCACAGCCGCGAAACGACTTTCGCCGTCTTTGTAGTCAAACGTGTCCACGTGACTCATTCCGCCGGCCATGTTCAGGAGAATCACGCTCTTCACGGGCGAAGGCACTGTGATCTCATCGTATTCATCTTCCGCGCGGAGCAGACCGGGCAGCATGAATGCGCCCAGAAATCCGGCTGATTTTTTTAGAAAATCCTTCCGTGTTTGCATGTTGCTTGAGATTGATTTAGCGGACATGAAGAAACTCCTGACTGTTGAACATGGCCCAGATAATATCCTGCATGAATTCCGGACGATAGTCGCCCTTCTCCCTCCCCACTTTTTCAGCCGCCAGTGATTTCAGGCGCGCCCTCTCATCCGGCGTGGGACTGCGCGAGAGAACGCTCGCAAATACGGCGTCATACACGCGGTCCATGTCTTTCGTCTGGTCATACACAGACGCAATGTAAGAGCCTGATTTTCCGTAATCCCAGGACAGCCGCCCGGTAAAGCGGCCGTTCATCAGCGTCAGCACCTGTTCCACTGTGATGCTTTTGTCGTCGTCGGCCACGTCCATTCGGTCGCCCGACCCAAACACGGCGAGGATGGTTCTGTCATCGGCCGGCCTCGGCACCTGGAATGCGTTTGAGAACTCTTTTGCCTTTTCATCAAGCGGCAGAAGATTTCCCTCTCCCTTGAAACGATCCGAGCCGGGAACCGAGCGTTCCGCGAGCTCTCCCGTGCGGACGCTGAGAGCGCCGGATGCGCGCAGCACGGAATTCATCAGCTGATCAGGATCGAGTCTCTGGGGCTGAAAGTAACGAGTTGAACCGACCGCATCTTTGTCGCCTGGACGCGGTGACATTCTCGCATACGCTTTCGACGTAACTATATAGTAGATCAAATCCTTGATCTTCATTTGCTTTTCTACAAAAACGCGGTCGAGATGATTGAGAACCTCCTCATTCTGCACTTTCGTTGAATCATTCCAGTCATCGAGCGGAGTGAAGAAACTCCATCCCATGAGGCGGGTCCATACGCGGTTGATCAGCACTTTGCGAAACCGCTCCTGCTTGATCAGCCACGCAGCGAACACAGCCCGGCGATCTTCGCCTTCGCGCAGTTTCGGAACCGTTCCGTCGAGAAACCTCGGTTTGACCAGGTCGCCGCCAGGGGAATCGTCCGATCTCGGGAAACGAATCCCGAGGTCCTGCGAAAAATAGAGGGTTGCATACTGAAGCTCAAACTTCTTCCGATAGGCCTCTCTGTCCTCTTTCGACATCTTGTTCCAAACATCGCCGTGCCAGTCCCGCCACTTCTCTTCCATCTCTTTGCGCTTTGACTCGGGCAGGTTCTCCAGGAATTCGCGCGGCACGACTTTGCCGTCAAAGAGCGTGGGATCCCAGGAATTTCTCTGTTCGAATTGCTGAGAGAAGAACGCGGCAAGTCCGTAGTAGTCCCGCCGCGAAAACTTCATGTAAGGATGATCGTGGCAGCGCGCGCATCCGACGCGCTCGCCGTAGAAGACGCGGCCGACGTATTCCGCAGCCTGCAGCGGATCTGCGCCGTCGCGAAGATAGAAGCCCACCGCGGGATTCTGATCCGGTGAACCCTTCGCAGTCAGTATCTCTGTCGTCCATACATCGTAGGGTTTGTTCTGATGAAGAGACTGTGCCAGATAGTTCAGAAAACTTCCATATTGCATTTTGCGTCCGCGCGTCTGATCGCGAAGCACAGATGCGAAATAGGTTCCCCAGTACTGGGCGAACTCCGGATCCCGCAGAAACGACGCCGCGAAATTCGCAATGCTGTCGGGAGAGGTGCGAATGCGTTCCACTTCTGCGGCTGAAGGAATGTTGCCGCGAAGCTGGAGACTCATTCTGCGAAGCAAGACCTCCGGCGATGCGGGAGGAGCCTGCGCGCCAAGCGCCTCATCGAGCGGATGTTGATCGGAAGCGCGCAGCGCGGAAAACAGGGAGAGGCGACCGGAGTCGGTAACGGCCAGAGCTCCCAGAGCGAGAATGAGCAGGAGCAGAGCGAATCGTTTCATTGCACCAATTGGACGGACGCCGCCCGCGGCCGGTCAAGAAAATGCGCCGGTTTGCCGGCGATTTTTCATGCGATTTTTTTCACAGATGAGGGAAAAAGCGAACACGGAGCGGACGCTCTGCGCGAGGTCACCGCAGAGTCAGCGCCGGTCATTTGAGACATCGCACAAGTGCATTCCCGGCATCGATAGTTTCGCTCTGCCCCAGACTAAAATCATACACGCTGCGCTGGTCGTCGCCGAAAACACTCGAGCTCCAGTACCTGTGCGGCGCTGCGCTGGAAAAGACCGATGTATCGAGAAACGGCCGGCTCTTCCTCTGGTGGATGAGGCCCTCGAGATCCTCGATGGACGGAAGCCTGCCTCCCGGGCAAAGCGAAGAAGCCTGCTGTTTTGTGTAAAGAGCGGGCGCACCTCTGCATGCGCACATTTCAAATTTCTGACCGGCCGCGCACAGCGACCATTGCTGACCCGACGCACTGCGTGCGTAGCCGCCCGCTGTGAGAGTCCACGGACCGGTGCGGATTTCTTCGCAGGTTCCGCGGGACGTGAGCCTTGCAAGCCCCGTCATCCCCCAGAGCGCGTCTTCGCGTTTAACGACATTGATGTAGGCGCCTCCGCCGGCGCGTGCCACTGCTTCGAGACGCTTTTGCTCGACGTCACCCATGGCGAAGCTGATGATATGCACAACGATGTTCAGGCCGGCATTGTGCCATTTTCGCGCCATGGCTTCCGGATCACCGCCGCAGGTTTCGATGCCGTCGGTGATGATAATGATCCGGTTGATCTCTTTGTTCTTCGTAAACATTTTGCCGGCCGAGTCAATGGCAAGAGCAAGCGGAGTGGATCCGGCCGGTTCGATTGAGTTCACAGCCTTTTCGAGCGATGCGCGAACGCCCGCGGCAGGGCGAAGGTCGATGCTGTCTGTAACGCCGCAGCCTCCGTCCGCGGGGAAACTCGCGAACCCGACCGAAAGTTTGTCCGGCATGCGCCGCATCGCCGAATTAAAAGCGTCTCTGGCGATTTCGATCTTGCGAAGACTGTCCATGGATTCATCCATTGAACCGCTTCGATCGTAGAGATAGATCGTATCAGCGCTGACGGGAACAGAAAGACAAAGCCAGGAGGCAAAAAGAAATCGCTTCATTGAAAAACCCTCGGACTATGTCTCGGCATCCGGGAGCTTTTGTTAACAGGGAGGCAAACTTTCTGTTGCTTGCAGCAGAATGCGGAGCACAAAGATCAAAAGGAAACGCCTGCGTTCATCGAGCGTGCAAACTTAAGATCTTGATTCGTCGCATCGTAGTAGGCCAGATACAAATTGGACGCCTCGGTTGCAGCCGAGGCGTACTGGCCCACATCGCCCGCCGCATCCACTACAGATGCGAGAAACGTTGTTCCGAGATCATAGGACCGGAGCAATCTCAGATCCAGGTTGGTCGCGTCATAATGGGCAATGTATATCTTGCTCCCGAGGATTGCGCCGGCAGAATAGTTGCCGACATTGTTAGCGGTTTCCGCAGCAAAGAGTCCCCAGGAAGCCCCGCCGTTTGTTGAACGACCGAGCTTCAGGTCTCCGGAGGCGGAATCGTAGTAGCTGACGTAAAGCGAACCGCTGTCGACCTGGACAAACGAATACTGTCCTACACTCCCTGCCGAATCAATGATAGATGTTGCGTACGAGCTTCCGAAGTCTGTCGATTTCGCCAGTTTCAGATCAAAATTGGTAGCATCGTAGTATGTAACGTAAACTTCGGAACCGGCGGCGGAGATCGCTGTCTGCTGGCCAACGCTGCCTGTAGAATCAACGGTCATGGGAACGAAGTTCGCGCCGTAGTCTTGAGAGCGCGCAATCTTGAGATCTATACCGGTGGCATCATAGTACGAAACATACACATTGCTGCCCGAGAAACCTACCGCGGAATAATCCCCAACACTGCCGCCCGAGTCAATGGTCGTCAGCGTGAACGAAGATCCGCCGTCGGTGGAACGCGCAAAACGAAGGTCTGCCCCGGCAGTCAGGAAATATGCAATGTAGACATTGTTGCCATCCACCGCAATGGACGGGTTTGTTCCGTTTGGGCCAACAACCGAAAGTGTGAAACTGTTGCCCCCGTCAAAAGACCGGGCGAGCTTGATATCGGCCGTTGTGTTGTCCATGTACACGATGTAGACGGTGCAACGAGACACGACGATCGCCGCTCCCATTCCCATGTTGCCGCTTGTATCTACCGCCTTGATCCCGGAATACGAAGGCATTGAGCAGCCCGACAGGGCGTAAGAAAGAAGGAATCCAGCAAGAAGATCCTGCTCACGCTGAGACACCGGAAACTGCCGCGTACAAGCGGCCAGAACGACAACCAGAAACGCAAGCCGCCGCATGCGGAAAATTACGCATCCTCGCTAAGGGGAAGTCAAGCTTTTTCAGACTACTTGCGCAGTCGTTCGGCGGCAAACGCAATGCCCGCAGCATTTAGATCCACGTCCAGCTTCAGGACTTCCCATGAGTGCGCGTCGAGGAAATTCGCGCGACGCTCGAAATAGCCCTGCACTTCCTTCTGCACAAACTTCTGCAGTGGTTCGCCGGTCTCGGTTCGATCCCGCGCAGCCGTCTGTATCCGCTCGAATTCATCGAGACCATGACGCAGCTGAGAAGCTCCGTCATCCATGTGCGTGAATTCACCAAAATGCGTCAGATAGGCGCGGGAAGCCTTTGTACCAAGGATCAGGTCAATGCTTTTGCGCGCTTCTGCTGGATCGAAGTCCGTCGGTGTTGTGCTCGGAAATAGAAACGGTCCCTTCGTCTGCATGTACGGATAAGCGATTCCAAAACTGTCTCCCGTAAAAATCCCGTTTGAACCGGAATCAAAAACGCAGAAATGATGGTTCGCATGTCCGCGTGTGTAGATAAACGTCAGTTCGCGTTCACCGAATGAAATCGTTTCGCCGTCCTGCATGATCCGCACGCGGTTCTCCGGGACAGGCAGAATTTCTCCGTAGAGTTTCCGAAAGTTTTCTTCGCCGTAAACCTGTCTGGAGCTCGCCACGAGCCTCGATGGATCAATGACGTGCCGCGCGGCGCGCGGGTGGGCAAGCAGCGTGGCGTTCGGACATTTGGACAGGAGCAGTCCGCTGCCGCCCGCATGATCCAGGTGAACGTGGGTGATAATTGCATACTCCACCTGCTCCGGCGAGTAGCCGTGCTCCGCAAGCGCCTGGAGCAAAAGG
>CAZUJO010000067.1:0-12218 GCA_964619995.1 uncultured Leptospiraceae bacterium | reverse complement strand
TTTTCCTTCTGAGCTTCGCGGTCCTCTTTGATCGCGATCACCAGTTCCTTCAGGTCGTTCAAATCATTCATAAATGCTCTTACGTTCTGGGACGCCCGGGTCGGCCCCCGGTCAAAAAAATTTCACGACCAATCTAATTGGAATAGACCGGCCTTCGCCGGAGATACTATCTGCGCCATGCAGGTAGGCGAAACGCTTCTTCTAAAGGGCATCATCACCCGGGATCAGCTTGAGAAAGCCCTCGAGGAACAAAAGAAATCGAGTGCACGGCTCGGCGAAATCATCGCCCAGCTCGGTTTTGCAACGAAAGAGAAGATAGAAGAGGCTCTGAAGTAACATGAAACGCCGGCTTGCAGTCCTGGCGATCTTCATTTGTGGGGGCGCGTTCGCGCGGCCTCCGGCCGAGACTTTTATTCCGCGGGCGCTTGAGGCGATCGAGAAGCTTGACGTCGAAACCATCGAAGGTCTGCGCGATGAGGTGAAGCCGCAGCACATTCCGCAGCTGGTGGCGAAATGGAACAAGAACCTCCCGTGGCCGAAGAAAGACGCCTTTGTGTTTTTGCTCTGCGATCAGCTGGATCCGTTGGTTCATCCAATGATGAGAGACGCGCTCGATTCACCGGACGTAGAATCGAGGGCCACCGGCGTGTGCATTCTGCAGAGCGACTTCAAACTCTGCACAACGTTCCGGGACAAGAAGGGATTCGTAGTCCCGGCCCGCGTGGATGCAGCGGTCGCCGAATACAAGAAGAAGCACCCCTAAATCCAGCCAAGCCCGACGGCGAAAACAAGAACGAGCGCCAGATCCAGAAGCCAGACGCCGGCGATCCAGATCACTCTGTTGCGCGCGGATGAATAATACGCAAGCATCGCGGCTGCGAAAAAGGGCACATAGACCGTGATTCCCACCGGAACAGCTCCCCACCAGTCATAGACCCAGACGAAGACGGGGGTGGCCTTCACGAGAAAGATCTCAATGACCGAATACAGAACGGCGAATGAAACTACATGGAGCCATCGCGCCGGAACCCCGGCCAGCCGCTCGCGCGGATCGTCGGGCAGAAGTTTCGAAAGCGCAATTCCCGAGATTGCGAACATCAGGCTGATTTCGATTCCGACGCCGATAAAAATGAGATACGATGTTCCCGATGGAACGGTCCAGAGCGCGTGCCCGGAAAGACGCTGAATGAGCGCATTTAGAATCTCGTAGAACCAGTGAACGCCGTATAACGCAAGACCCGCGGACACTGCGGCCCAGTTTCGATTCTTAATCTCAACAAAGTATACATAACATACGAATGCCAGCACAGGGATCACGATCCACTGAAAGTGGTCTCCGTTTCTCAGAATGGAAAGGGCCTGGGCGGTCGCTTCTGTATGATGCATACCCGGAATCCAGCACGCACCGCTCCGGGATCAATTCATTTCGCAAAAACATGCCCGGCAGCTTCACCGGAGGTTCCGGAGCGATTGTCCCAAAAATGGACAGTCCAAAAACCGGAAAAATCCCAGAATCGGACACTTCGAGAAGGCTTTTTCCTCACAAAACGGCCCTTCGCGGTGGCACAGTCTTTGCTTTTAGGCGCGCAACAGTTCAGAAGCGCACTGCGCAAAAAGAATAGAGAACTGAAGGGGAGAAAATTAAAATGAATTACAGAGCTATCATGCTGGCTCTTGGCATTGCGGCCTTCGCCGCAGAACTGCAGGCCAGCACACTCAATCAGAACGTATCCTGGACCATCGATCGGGCCGGGACTTCGACCGTCTACCGCGTCGTGGCGTACGGGGATTCCATCTACGCAGGCTACAACGGTTCCATCAGCAACGCTGCCAAGTATTCAGCGCCCACAGTTGATGCTGAGTATCTGTCAGCATTGTGGAACGCAGACATCGAAAGCGTTCGTCGCGCGAAATCCGGCGCCGTAGCAAAGGATGTATACGATAACAAAATCGTAGCAGAGAAATCCTACATGCAGGCAACCAGCACTCGCGTTGTCACTTTCGAGATGTGCGGAAACGATGGGCTCCAGGCTCGCACAGCGTTCAAGAAGCAAACCGGAACCTGCGATTACAGCGTGCTCACAACGGCCGAGAACAACTGCAAACTCTACGTCGGCAAAGCAATGGACTTCATCAATGCGAACGCGTACGCAGGAACGAAGGTCAAGATTGTCTCCAATCTG
Organism: uncultured Leptospiraceae bacterium; assembly: GCA_964619995.1. GTDB lineage: Bacteria > Spirochaetota > Leptospiria > Leptospirales > Leptonemataceae > JAEUSB01. Next base: position 10,035 of record CAZUJO010000067.1, on the reverse strand, counting down.
CACTACCCCGGTTATGCTGCGGACGCAGTTCAGAGCACCTGCAAAGATCCAACTACCGGAGCGACGGTTAAGCTGCAGGATAAGTTTATCCCGACCCTGGCTCGCATGAACTACTGGATGTGTGAACTCGGACGCCAGAAAGGATTCCAGTGCGCGGACAACTTCGCGGCCTACATGGGTTCCGACTATGACAGAAACGGCGACGGAACGATCGACTCGGTAGCTCTTCAGTACGTGCCAGGCGAAAGTGAATCCAGCTACGTAACTCGGATTACTTCCACTCTGCGTTCAACGATCATTGATTCCAACACTCATTTCATTTCATCGAGCAGTTCTTACGACTACATCCAGTCGGACGACACTCATCCGACTTACCTGGGTGATACGGTTAAGGCAGGCCTCAGCGGCGGCACGACTTCGAGCGGTGCGCCGCGATACACTTCCATCACAGGTGGAAAGAATCCGATCTGGAACATGTACGGCCATGAGCGTATGGGCTGGAACGTGTCAGTATTCAATCCGGCAGCGCCGTGATCTGGATAAACTGGATCTATGAAAAAATCACATAGCTCTGGCCCGTCTCCGATCTCCAGGATCGGGGGCGGGCGCCCGCGCATCACAATCATTCTGTCCATCGCGGCGTCCGCTCTGGCCGCTGCAGTTCTTGTCGCATTGCTTGTGACGCCTGGATCATCCAGGAAGACCGCGAAGGTCGCTCCAGAGGAAGAAACTTCCGGAACAAATGACTCGACCGGCTTCTCCACCATCTTTCCATCCCTGCCATCGCTGCCGACTCTGGCTCTGCCCGGCGCTTCGCCGCGAATACCAGAAGGAGTCGATCTCAAGGGAGAACTCTCTCTCGATGTAATCACGCAGATCGCAAAGAACACAACTCCGACGATTACTGAACTCATCGAACGGCTGCACGAAGCAGGCGAATACACGGGGATTGGCGCTTTCAATCCACCGGGAACCCGACCCAATTTGAAGGGCCTTGCTGTCCCTGCGGATTTCGAACTTCCGAAAGGCTATGTTCGCCATCACCAGGTGACCGATGACGGGCAAAGCGTTGAGGCGATCCTGATGTTTGATCCCGACTATCATCCTGTCGACGCAGGCAACCAGCCCATCGCGCTGCCCGAGGATCGCGTCGTGCCTCCGAATATGGCTCCACCCGGACTCCCATTGAGGCTCATCGTAATCCCGCTTCCGGTGGAAGAGGAAAGACTTTGAACGAGAAGTCCGATTTATCCGCGGCGCGCATCTTTGCAGGCATCGCTGTAAGTGCGCTGCTCTGCGTGCCTTTCGCCAGAGGAGCCTGGTTCCTGGGTTTCGCGGCATTCGTTCCCTGGTTTCTCGCGCTGCGGAACACCGGCTCGCTCCGTGCGAGCGTTCTCAGCGCATGGGGCATGGCGGTGGCGTTTACTGCCGCTGTGTTCTCCTGGTTCGGGGCAGCCATCGGAAGTTATACGGAGATCGGATCATCCGTCGGTCTGGCGGTGATTCTCATCAGTGCGCCCATATTCCAGCCGCAATTCATCGCATACGTTCTCGTCAGGCGTTTTACGGAACGCAGCAGTCTTCGTCCACTCGCAGGACTTGCTGGCATCGCAGCCTGGGTGGCCGCTGAAAAGTTCGTTCCACGAGTCTTCGATGACACACTCGGATACTTGCTTTATCCATCGAGCCTCCTGCGTCAGGCCGCTGACCTCGGCGGCGCTCCCGGGCTGACCGTGATTCTCCTCCTTGCCAATGAAAGCATCACAACCGCTGTTGAACGCAGGAAGGACGGCTTCCGTGCAATCCTCCAGCCGGTCGCATGCGCGCTGATTCTGCCCATGCTCGCTGCCGGCTACGGTTTCTTTGTTCTTTCGCGGAGCGCGTCTCCGGCGGCCACGCTTCGCATTGGCTTAATTCAATCAAATCTCATCCGATACGAGCAGGAGAGAAAAGAGCACGGGGCTTTTGCGGTCGTACGCAGAATCCTGGATGTTCACTTCGCAATGACGCGGGACGCGATCGCCAAACAGGGCGTAGACGCAGTCATGTGGTCCGAGACTGCATATCCAACGACTTTCGGTCATCCAAAAAGTCCGGCCGGAGCTGACTTTGACCGCGAGATTCTCGACAACGTAAAGGCGCTGGGACGACCGCTCGTGTTCGGCACATACGACACCGACGCGGACGGAGAATACAACGCCGCCGCATTCGTGGAGCCGGGTCAGGGATTGATCGGCTTCTATCGCAAAACACGCCTCTTCCCTCTCACCGAGTACGTTCCGGCGTGGCTCGGCGGCCCTGCGTTTCGCGAACTTCTTCCGTGGACCGGAACCTGGAAGGCCGGCAACGGCGCACGAGTGCTTCCTCTGCGTCTTGCGGACGGGCGCGAAATCCCGGTTCTGACTTCGATCTGCCTGGACGACGTGGACAGCTCTCTGATCCTCGCGGGCGCGGAACTGGGCGCGCAGGCAATTCTTACGATGTCGAACGATTCCTGGTTCACGGAATATCCGCTCGGCGCAGAATTGCATCAAGCGATCGCGGCCTTCCGCAGCATAGAAACACGACTGCCTCAGTTCCGCGTCACTTCCAATGGAACCAGTGCGGCCATCGATTCGACCGGCGCTGTAGTCACGGGCGCCGGCATGGGCGAAAGAGCGCTCATCACCGCCGAACTGGCCGTTTCCACGCCGCCGCGAACTCTGATGATGATGTGGGGTGACTGGGTTGGCCGCGCCGGACTGATCTTTCTTGTCCTGCTCGGAGTGATAACAGCCATCCGGAGATTCTCGAGCGCCTCACATGTGCCCTCAGCACGGGAGATGGCGTCTAACGTTACACCTTCTCTCCCGGATCGCGTGACGTTGCTGTCCCCCGCCGCTCGATTGAGTGCCGCACTGCTGCGCACGGTCGCATGTCTCGGACTTCTCTGGCTTGGAATTTTGCTCCTCGCGGGCGCACCAATCGTGCAGAATACGCTCGCGCAAATTCGGATGTTTACAGCCGTCTTTCTGATTCCCGAGGCCGCGGCCAGGTGCATCCTTGTTTTGAATGCGGCGCGGGCGTCGATCCAGGACGGCGCGCTGGTTTTCGTTCGCCGTCGGAAGCGATTTGAAGTTCAAATCCGCGAGATCGCAGGCATGGAGCTCTGGTCGATTCCGATTCCGGGATCAGGCGTCTGGATCCAGCTTTCATCCGGAGAGCGCTGGAAATTCGGCCTTATGCTGCCCGACCCCGCTCGCCTGACTCAGGCCATGAAACTGTCTATGCCTCGGGGGAGCGAACTTGCAGTTGCATATGCACGGGCCCGGTCTGCGGTCGCGCCCGGACGTCTTCACAATCCGGCTCTGAAGCTTGTTCTACTGTCGTTCCTGCTTGCGGTTCCTGCATTTGTTCTTCATCAGAATATTTCATACGGAAGCGCTCTGGGTGAATACTACACATTCGGCCTCAAACCGTTCTTCGTTGGTTTCCTTCTCTGGTGGGCCTCCTGGGCAATCGCAGTGGTCCTCTGCGCCGCAGCGTTGCGCGCAACGATCGAGGCGGGAACGATCCTCGCTGTCTCCATGCGGCCAGAAGTCGCAGCAGAAGCGAGACGCTGGCTCGAATGGCTGGGACTTGCTGTGATGTATATCGGGCTTCCCGCCTGGCTGATCTTCACGATGGTTCGCGCCTGATCAGCTGAGTCCGAGTTCCTTGAGTTTATTATAGAAGGTCGTTCGCTTCATTGCCAGAAACTTCGCTGCTCTCGCTTTGTTCCCGTTCGATCGCGACAGCGCAGAAAGAATGAGGCTTCTGGAATACTCCGCGAGCAGGTTATCGAATGATTCCGAGCGTTCGAGTGGATCCGGCTGCATCGTCAGGGCGCGATCGCGGGTTGGCGTATAGGTGCGGATCATGGGCGGCAGATCGCGAAGATGCAGCTCATCCCCTTTGCAATGAACGAGCGCCTGGATCATGCAGTTTTCAAGTTCGCGAACATTGCCCGGCCATGAGTAACGGCAGAGGGCAGACAGAGCGGCTGGAGTCACTTCGGTGTCGGCTCCGCGGAGCTCGCGCGAATAACGTTCGATGAAGAAGCGCACAAGATCCGGAATTTCAGCCCGGCGATCGCGAAGCGGCGGAATGCTGAGTTCAAATACGCTGATTCGATAGTAGAGGTCCTGGCGGAACTTGCCCTCTTTCTGCATTTCAAAAAGACTCCGGTTCGTTGCAAAAAGAAACTGGCACGAAACAGGAATCTCTCCTTCGCCGCCTACGCGTGTAAACTTGCGTTCCTGCAGCAGGCGCAGCAGCTTCGGCTGCACGGACAGCGGCATTTCGCCGATCTCGTCAAAAAACAGTGTGCCGTCTTTCGCACGGGCTATGAGCCCTTCATGAGCTCCGTGGGCGCTCGTAAACGCGCCTTTTGCGTGTCCGAATACTTCGCTCTCCCACAGCGACTCAGGAATCGCAGCGCAGTTGACCGCAACAAAAGGAGCCTCCGGGTTTCGGAAATGATGAACCGCGCGGGCAATCAGCTCCTTTCCCGTGCCGGTTTCACCTGAGATCAAAAGCGGTTTGTTCGCATCCGCGTATTTCTTCACCTGCTCATAGACTTCGACCATCGATGAGCTTGAATAGACGATCACCCTTTGATCCACTTCCACCTGGTAGGCATTCCTGCGCTCGATGACATACTCGGAGAGCTTCTCTACGCGCTCTTCCGCTTCGCCTTTCAGCTGAGATACTTTAGAAAACAATATTTTATTTCGGATGGCCTGCGTGATCGAATACTGGAAGGCTTTGATCAGTGAAATGTCTGCATCGGTGTAGTCCTTCTTTTCGGTTCTCTCCCCGAGGAAGATCATCCCCAGGATTTCCGACTCATGGGGAAGCGCGACGGCAATCTTGTATCCAAGTTCTGCAACCTTGCGGAACACAAGCTCGGTCGCCCTGAGGCTGATGATGTGCTGCTTGCCTTCGGGGGAAGCCGGTTCGAGCTTGAGCGACTCGATCCGCAGCACGGATCCGTAAGCATCAAAGAATTCCGTGGAGATATTCGTGGTGCGCCGGTGAAGCCGGCTGCCCTTCAGGATCAAGGCCTTGATTTCGCCAGGAAGATCTTGAGTGAAATGCAGCGCGCCGAAAGTATCCGGCACAATCGCGAATGACTTCTTGGTACCGAAGAGAGTCTCGAGCACAACGAGAATCCTTTCCAGAAGAACGCTGATGCTGACACCGGGCTCGATCGAAAGGAGCTCTGCTCGAAAGCTCTCCAATCGATTTGCGTTGTCGAGCAGCTCTTCCACCTGCTGGTGAACCAGCAGGAATCGCCGGGCCAGAACCAGGGCTCCGCCCAGAATGAAAATTGGAAATGCAAACCGCGCAATCATGGGTCCAGAGAACCAGCCGCGAATTGCCAGAATGTCATGGATGGCGCCAAGCATCAGAGTGACGATGCCAGGGACAAGATAGAGCGCGCTGCGATTCCTCCGGAAAGCCTCCCGAAAAACATAGAAGATATAGTACGCTGTGATCGGCAGCGCGCAGAATTGCCAGAGCGAAAGGCAGATGATGGTGACACGATATCCGCCGAACGCGGTGACGGTTGTAAGCACAACCGCCAGAACCAGCGTTGCGAGTCCGATCCTGTGATATTTGCCGTGAAAGAACTGCGAAATGAAGAATGAAAAGACGGGAGCAATAAAGAACAACAGGCTGTATTCGATCCTCGATCGCAAGAGTCCGAGATTGCCGAAAACCAGGTCGCGACTGCCCAGGCGAAAGAACCAGTAGAAACAGAGCAGCACGCAGAGCAGGCCAAAATAGAGATGGTACAATTCCTTCCGTCTCTTGCTCCACAGAAACAAATAGTACAGGCCGACCAGGAGATAGATCCCGAGCAATCCGATCGAGAGGAGCTCATCGCGGTAATAGTCTCTCAAGATCGACTCAGCGGGGCCGATCTTTGGGTGCTCCGAAGCGAAAATGGGATAGGTACCTTCTGTATAGAGAGCAAGGTAGAGGTAGTTCCGATCCGGCTTCATTCGGGCGCGCGCCGGAATCGTGCGGACAAACGTCATCATCGACGCACTGTTATACGGCTCGGCACTGCCCATTTCGCCTGCCAGCTCTTCATTGAGGTAGACGCGCGCGACGTCCGACAACATGCCGGCGTCGACGGCAAGCTGGTCCTGATTCTGTCCAATCAGCTCCGCAGGAAGGCGCGCTCGAAACAACACCCAGCCGCGAACAGGTTCAGTTCCCTGCGGACTCCTGCCGTAAGACGGCAGACGGGCAGGCTTCCACAAAGCATCCGGAGAGTCGAGAGGTTGAAGGGAATTGCCAGAGCGCACTTCCCAGTCGTCGAGCGTGAAGATGCGCGGGTCCTGAGCGCAACCGAGCATCATCCATGCCGGGATTAAGAATAGGAGAAATCTTGACTGAGGCATCAATCGCGTCTCTTGAATCGGGCAACCCCGTTTGGCGCGCCGACCGCCCCGCCAGAATGCAACTGCACCCGATTTCGTCCCGGAGTCGACAAAGTTTCCTTGAACGCGCGGAAAACAACTCCGCGAAACTATGAACGCGCGATGACAAAAGCGTTTGACGGACTCTGCGAAGCATGCGGGAAAGAAGGAAGGAGCCAGACCAGAACATGAAAAAAGTCACCGGCTACATCCTTGCGTCCACCGCCGCAGTCCTCGCCCTCCTGGCCGGCGCGTATGTATTCTATCAGCGCTCTCTGCCTCAGAAAGCGGACTTCGCTGGACTCGTGGAGCCGCGCATTTCGCAAATGCCCGATATTACGATCCTTCGCGCAGATTTTGAAGGAGACGCGAACACAGTGATTTCCGGCGCCTATGATCGCCTCTTCAAAGTCTACTACCGCCTCGACGGAGTCGAGAAAGGTCCGAAGGCCCCGCCTCCGCTTGCGCGATACGAAGGCTTCGCGTCGATCAAGGACTTTTCAAACACGGAAGAACTCAAGAAACTTCCGTGGAAGGGTTTCGTAGCCATCCAGGTTCCAGACGGAACGAACCTTCCGGCCGACGCGGCAAGCTCCGGAGTCCGCCTCGATCGTTTGAGCTACGGAACGACGGCGGAAATTGTTCACTTTGGCTCCTATGAAACCGAGCACCCAACGATCGGCCGTCTCCACGACTACATAAAAAGGAGCGGCTACGAGATCTCCGGCCTGCACGAAGAACAGTACTACATAGGACCGGGCATGCCGATCCCGGCGAAACCGGAGAACTACATTACAGTGATCCGTTACAGCGTGCGAAAGCGATAGACGATCAACTCCGGGATGCCCGTGTCCGGCTTGCAGACAATGCCTGCGTTTTTCGCCCCGATGAGCCAGGCCGTTTCTTCTTCTGAATGCGAGCCGGACTGACCGCATAACGTTTCAAGAACTCAACCACGCGCGCATTCAGCTCTGGCTGGTCCTCGAGAACAATGCTGTAGTGATTCGCCGGAATCTCCGCGCGCTCGCATAATTTCAGTTTTTCTGCGAGGACCTTTTGCGCCCCGGCGGGAAGAATCGAATCGCCCGGGAAAAGATTTCGTCGGGATGCGCGAATCAGAAGCACAGGGCATGCAATGCGGGACAAATCCGGCGGCGCGAACCCGGCAGGCCGCTTCATTGCCATGCGAATTGTGTTCCGCAAAGAAAGCGAACCGCCCGCTGCATTGAGCTCACTCTCAACTACGTGCACGGGAAGATTCAATCCAAAGCCGCGGTCGTCCTTTACCATATCGTAACGCAGCAATGCCTCAAGCTGAGGCGTCCATTTTTTCACGAGAGGGGAGCGTTTTACAAGGTTGAGATAGGCGTCTTCGGATGGAAACCGGCGGCCGAGTCGGATGAAAGACAAACGCAGAAGGACGTACACACGCAGAGCCTGCATCCGCGTCAGGGTTCCGCCTCCGTCGAGCAGAACGATCCCTCGAACGCTCTCCGGATACCTGGAGGCAAATTCAAGCGCGCTGTATGCGCCGAGCGAATGCGCAATCAACACAGGCTTTTTCGCGATCCGCTTCATGCGCGGAGAGTTCAGCAACGCCCGCAGATCCTCCGCATGTACGCCGGGACCATAGATGCCCTCCGGCTTGTCCGAATTTCCTCTGCCGCGCAAATCGTAGGTAATGGTTGTAAGTTTATAACGTTCATGCAGAGCGTCTTCGATGTATTGAAAACACATCCGGTTCGCGCTCAAGCCGTGCAGAAATACAACAGGCACTCCGCTCTGGCCTCGCACGCTTACGGCAAGTTCGACCTTTCCTGCCCGCACTTTGAATTCCGACACGGATCAGCAGACGCAGGCAGAACGAAGATTGCAAGGAAAACATTGGCTCTCCACGCATAAGACTCGCATTTGTAACAGAGAACGCCCATAGTGACCCCATGCGCAACTTGATTCGCTCGCTGCGCTTTCTGACAGCACAGCAGTTCGGGCTGCGCGCAGAACGCAGACAGGAACATCGTTCGTATCGAATCGACGGACAAACCATCCCCTGCGACGTCTATAAGGTCGCGCAATCTGCAGGAACCATCGTCACCATCAATGGATTTGCGCCCCTCGGCAGCCGCGATTTGCGCTTCGTTGCGTTGAATGAAGCGCTGGCATACGCGGGCTTCACGGTCATTTCGCCGACGATTCCGGAGATTTGCGGTTTCAAGATCGATCCCGCGCACATTGATCTCATTGGAAAACTTCTTCAGACAATCGCGGCGGATGCGTCCCTCGACGTCCACAGGGAGATCTCCGTCCTTGCCCCTTCGTTCTCCGGTTCGCTCGTGCTTCTTTCCGCATTCCGCCAGAGCGGTCACATTCGCGCCGTCTGCATGATTGGTTCGTACGCGCATGCGGAGGATACTCTTTCGCAGCTCTTTCTGAAGCAGGAAGGCGATGAATACGGAAGACTTATCTTGATGAAGAATTTTCTCCACTGGTCGACGGGCAAAAATGCAATGCTCGGCAGAGCATTCGACGCGCTTCTGCACGACAACTACTTCAAACCGGAGTCACCCGTATTTCCCGGAATTGAAAAGAAGATGAGCGCATCCCTGCGGCGGACCCTCGACCGACTTCGCACCCAGCCCGGAGTCCGCGCGTTTCACTGGAAAAAGATCCGGTCGTTTCGCAGAAGGTCGGACCGCATTCTGAACAGTCTCTGCCTGGTCGCGAATGCAAAACCTTTGAAGACCGCTGTCACCTTGATCCACGGGCGCGAGGACTCAGTAATTCCGTCGAAGCAGTCCGAGATCCTGAACGAAGTCCTGCAGTCTCAGGGCGTTGAAACAAGGCTCGTCATTACGCCGCTCATCTCGCACGGCGATGCGGAAATCAGCCCTGCGCAGATTCCGGCCATCGTCGAACTCTGCGCAGGATTCTTACATTTCTTTAAGAACGCGGCTGCCTGACTCAGGGCCCCATCTTCATGCGATCGAGACGAAAGTTATCATCGTCCGTCGAGGGCTTCAGCACGATGAAACGGTTTCGCGCATCGGGTGATCGCATGGTAACGGGCACAGCCCAGGTAACCCACAAATACGTCCCATCAAATCGCAGCCGGGCCTGACCGTCCGGTCCGCTGCCGCATATGTACTGATCTTTGCCGCTGACGCGGCAATCCCCCGACCACTGAAAAGACTCACCCTTCCAGAGTTTGACGTCAATCGAGGCATGTGCGCGAGGGCACGTCCCTTCGTCCTGCCAGGCAACGCTCATGTCGGCCACAGTCTGCGCAGGAAACTTTTTCAAGTGCGAAGGGGGAAAGGTGTAACCGAACACGGCCGGCGTGGCAAAACATTCGTCAGCCCGAAGCCCGTCCGTGAGGGGCAGGATCAAACTGCAGAGCATTATGCTTATGATGTATGAGGATTTCATAAAATCAGAGAGCCCTGGCCGCGCAGGTCCGCAAGAAGAATTCTGCCCACGAAAAATTCTGGTGGATGAGATTCGGGTCGATTGCTCTCGTCCCTCCAGAAAGGATTACGCGTGCCATCGCCGGAAAAATCAGTAACTGTCTTTCGCCCCCTTTATG
>CAZUJO010000066.1:7790-12269 GCA_964619995.1 uncultured Leptospiraceae bacterium | reverse complement strand
CTTCTTCGATTCCCTGAAGCTGCTCGATCAACCGCGGACCGTGCTGCGTTCGCACAGCGTCGCGAATCCGCAGGGCCGTGCGGTACTTCCCTTCCATCTCGACTCGATACGACTCAATGGTAGTGAGAACGCGGTCGGCGCGGCGTCTCGCAGAACGCACCGTATGCGAAAGTTCGCCGAGGAGCAGTCTCTCGCGCATCGCATCGAGCGCCGCCTCCGGAAATCTGTGCGCCTCATCAATCACAACGGCGGAAAACTCAGGCAGGAGCTTGCCTTCAAGAGCCATGTGGCTTGCGAGGAGCGCATGATTCAAAACCAGAACGCGGGCCTTCTTCCACTTCTCGCGCGCAACAAAGTAGTAGGACTCAGAAAAATTCGGACATCTGCGGCCCAGGCAGTTGTCGGTTTCGCGCGTAATCGCAGCCCAGACCGTTTCGCCGACGGTGCCCGGATACTCGGAGCGGATTCCCGTTTCCGTCTCCTTTTCCCAGTCCACGAGGGCGTCGAGTTCGCCGCCCGCAAGAAGGAGCCCGCCCTGCTCCACGGCCGCAGTCATCTTGCGTTTGCAAATATAGTTCGAAGCGCCCAGGCAGAGTTCGGCCCCGGGATCCAGTGCCAGAATTTGTTCCACCATGGGAATGTCTTTGTTCAGCAGCTGCGCCTGGAGAGACCGCGTGTCTGTAGAAACAGCAACGCGCGTTTCATTTGCCTGCGCATATTCAAGGAGCGGAATCAAATAGGCCAGCGTCTTGCCTGTGCCCGTGCCGGCTTCAGCAATCAGAATGCTGCCGTCCGCAAGAGCATTGTCTATGGCTGCGGAAAACTTTTCCTGCGACGGACGGTACGAGTAGTCTTCCAGGGCCTCGCCGAGAGACGCCCAGCCCCTGAACAATCAGGCCTGCCTTGCCACCGGCACCTGAAATTCCTGCCGGGCCAGAAGCCACTCGGTGATTGCTTCGCGGGAAAGGCCGTAGTCATGCATGATCTCTTCGCGCGTACCGTGCCCGACCGCTTCCACAGGAAAGGCGAACGTATGCAAATGCTTAGCATTTGCTTCCGCGCTCAGATCCCAGCGTATGTGGGACGCAGCGCTCGAATTGATTGCGGAATCTTCGACTATGATGAAGTGACTGCAGTCCGCGATCGTCTTCTCGAGAAAATCGCGGTCGAGCGGCCGCACCCAGCGGACACCCAGAACGGTCGCATAAATGCCGCGCGCGCGAAGGTCTTTCTGAACGCCCAGACAGGCCTCCCACATAATTCCAATGGCCAGGATGCACAGATCCTTTCCGCCCTGCGAAACTTCCGGACGAATTCGCGAAACATCCGGCAGATTCTCCGGAAGGAGGCTGTCCCGTTCGCAGCTGTCTTTCGGGAAGCGAACCGCAACCGGACCCTGCCCATCTTTCTCGACGAATTTCAGGAAAGCCTTCAATTCGCCGCCCGTAGCCGGTGCAAATACGCGCACATTCGGAACCGAGAGCAGAACTCCCATATCATACAGACCCTGATGAGTTTCGCCGTCCGGCCCGACGCAGCCAGCCCGGTCTACGATCATCTTCACAGGGAAGTTCATGAGCGCCACATCTTCAATCAGCTGATCGTATGCGCGGCTCAAGAAGGTTGAATAGATACAGAGATACGGTACTGCGCCGCCCGATGCAAGCCCGCCCGCGTAGGCCATGGAATGCTGTTCCGCAATCCCGACATCGATCACGCGGTCCGGGAATCGGTCCGCCACGGAACGCAGACCGGAGCCTTCAATCATGGCCGGCGTAATCACCATGACGCGGTCGTTCTTCTCCACAATCTCGCATAACGTTTCGCCGACGATCTCGCTGAAAGATATCTTATTCCGCGATTTCGCGCCCTGCATGCTTCCGTCTTCGCGGTTGAAACGAGAGACACTGTGGTAGACAATCGGATCGCGCTCTGCGTGAACGTATCCCTTTCCTTTCTGCGTGTATGCATGAATCAGGATGGGCCCTTTCAATTCGCGGGTCTTTTCGAGCACTTCCACAAGCTCGCCGATGTTGTGGCCGTCTACCGGTCCCACGTAGCGGAAACCAAAGTCCGAAAACAGACTGCCGGGAGTCAGAAGGTCTTTGAACGTGCGTTCCACCTTGCGCGAAAACAGCTGCACAAGCGGACCGATCACGGGCAGCCACATCAGGATGTTGTACCAGATGCGCTTGCCTTTGTTGTAAGTAGGAGATGTAATGAGACGATTCAGATACTGATTAAGCGCACCGACGTTTTTTGAGATCGACATGTCGTTGTCGTTCAGGATTACCACGCAGTCTGTCTTCACGTGGCCGCCGTGGTTGAGCGCCTCAAATGCCATTCCGCTTGCCACCGACGCGTCGCCGATTACGCAGACGCAGCGATGATTGAGACCGAGACGGTCGCGCGCCATGGCTTCGCCGAGCATCTGAGAAATCGAAGTGCCGGCGTGGCCTGTGTTATAGAGATCGTAAACGGACTCTTCGCGTTTTGGAAATCCCGACAGCCCGCCCTTGCGCCTGACGCTGCGAAGCTGCTCGCGTCTTCCGGTAAGAATCTTGTGCGGATAGATCTGATGGCCGACATCCCAGATCAGCTTGTCTTCGGGCGTATTGAGCACGTAATGCAGCGCCACCGTGAGCTCAACCACGCCCAGGTTCGACGCAAAATGCCCCCCGACCGAAGCCAGCGTATCGATCAGGTATTCGCGCACTTCCGCGCAGACGCGCGGAAGCTGTTCAGGCAAGAGCTTCCGCAGATCCGCCGGGCTTTCGATCTTCGAAAGAAGATTCATCAGGCGGCAGGTTCCTTGTGCGCGTTGGAGATCTTGAGGCTGTCCATGTCTGCGTCGACCTTCAGCGCCATGAGTTCATAGATCCGCACGGGTTCGAGCTTTCCTTTCACGCGAACAAGATCGAGTTCACGCGCGTACACGCGGTCTTTTACTCGTTCGTAGGTAAACTCTGAGATGATGATCTTCACGCCGTAGTTCTTCGTCGCGCCTTCGAGACGAGAACCCAGGTTCACCGTATCGCCCATGAGGGTGTAGTCCATACGGCGGCTCGATCCCATGTTTCCCACAACGGCCATACCCGTGTTGATTCCAATGCCGATATCGAGAACGGGAATGTGGCGCTCCGACCAGCGCTTCTGCAGAGTTTGAAGCGCGTGATACTGCGCAAGAGCGGCGACGCATGCATAGTAGGCGTGGTCGTCGTTCTTGGCCGGCGCGCCCCAGAATGCCATGATCGCATCCCCCATATACTTATCAATGGTGCCGCGGTACTCAATGATGAGCTCCGTCATTTCGCTCAAGTATTCGTTCAGAAGATTTACGAGTTCTTCCGGTCCGAGTTTTTCCGAGATCGTTGTAAATCCTCGAACGTCCGAGAAGAACACGCTGATTTCCTTTTTGGATCCCCCGAGGGCGATCGCCTCAGGATTGGAGAGGAGTTCTTCAACCACATCCTGCGAAACGAATTTCGAGAACGTATTCCGAATGAATTTTACGTTCTCTTCTTCTGTCAGCACCCGGAATCCAATGAATCCTACGAGCTGCACGAACTGCAGAATGATCACGGTTGGATATACGTGCAGTATGTTGAACAGCTGGAATGTGATGAAGAGCGTAACGGCGCTGTATACGACCGCAATACCCGCCGCGAGAATAAAGGCAAGCCAGGTGGCAACGCGCGGCTGATAAAAGCCCATGATCAATCCGACTGCCAGAAGAATCAAAAGATTCACAACGGCCGGCACTTCATAGACGAAATCCTGATTCAGGATCGTGTTGATTGCGTACGCGTGATGCTCGATACCCGCCATATCTCCGTAGGGAGAAAGGTGAATGTCCTGCGCGGTGCCCACGCCCGTTGCGTAGTACATCGCCACAAGAACGATCTTATCCTTGTAGTTAGCAGCGCCCTCGGCAGGGGTCATCTTGTTGACTTCAAGAATTTCCTGGAACGGGAAGCAGTACTGACCGCCGCGGAAGCTGATGTGCATCTGACCGCGCCGGTCGATCGGGATCACCACCTGGCGGGCCGTATTCGGACGCGCCATGATGTCGAGCTTCTCATTCTCGAATGTCTGAAGGTTTACTTTCTCGCGGTATTTTTCCGGAATGTTGCTGATTGTAATTTTTCCGGCAGTGTAGTCGACTTCCACATCCTTCTTCAGGTCGACTCCGTAATAGAGCGCAGCGACCACAAGGTCGATGCCCGGCAGGAAGATATCGTCTCGGTCCGGCTGGTAGTCACCCGATTTGAATTTATCCAGATTCACCACACGCTGGACGAGAGGCATCTGCCAGTTCATGCCGGACTCTTCATTCTTCAGAATGTTCGCATAGCCCGCGCCTTTCTGCGCGCGGCCGATCGGCTCAACGGCCGGGTTCGGAAACGACAGTCCGGGCTCTGCGAGAGTGCCGCCTTTCACGTTCACGAGTCGATTCTGTTTGTACATCAGATCGACGCG
>CAZUJO010000066.1:942-7780 GCA_964619995.1 uncultured Leptospiraceae bacterium | reverse complement strand
GTATTTGTCGATGAGCGCCGGAGACTGACGGATCGGTTTCAGGAACTGATCGGATGTTTCGAGAGGGTAGTCACTTACGACCGCAGCTTTTGACTTGTTGAAGCTGTCGGAGAGAATGTCCACCTGTCTGCGCGGAGGCCGGTCGGCGCTGAGGGGTTTACAATCGAGGATCACACCGCATGCGTCCCCGCCGTAGAGGCCCTTTTCGTCGACGAAGCTGATGTCAAAAAGAATGATTCCGTTTTCCGCGCCGCCAAGAGTTGAAGCGAGGTCGGCATAGATGTTCCAGTCCAGCGGCCACTTAAAGCTTACTTTCTCGATGGTCTCGTTGGAAATACCCACAATGCGGATGTCATCACGCACGCCGGGAGGCGTGGGAGCAATCGCGAGAACCTTTTCACCTTTGTCATCGTAAGGCGCCTGACAATAGGCGACATTGCCGCCGGGCGCAAGCGTGCCGGCCGGATTGCGCAAGAACGCATAACGGTTTACGAGCGCGGAATTCTCAAGACTCTTGAAGAGAGGGAACTTTGCGAGTGAAAGGGCGAAGAAGAACGAAGTCAGAATCGCAATGATCAGACCCCCCAGTCGCCCGCGCTCGACGCCTGCACGCGTAAGTCCCTGGAAGGTGTAGATCGCGCCGATGATCAGCCAGAAAAAACTGAACCAGAGGCAGAATGTGTAAAGGTCCGGTCCGAGCGCCGCTACTGCTTCAGGAAGAATCGATCTGGTGCGGCGAAAAATCGAGGACGGAGAGCTCGCGTACGTGATCACGAAGAGCAGGGCAGAAATTCCGAAGACTGCGAGCGATATGTAATCGAAGGGTCGCAGGACTTTCGATTTATCTTTTGGAAAGAGACGTTCAAAATAGAACAGCGCAAGCCCGAGAGTGGCCATGCCAGGAATGATCGTGAGATAGGTTTCCGCAAAGAAGCCCCCCACAAGCACCGGAGACTTGTTGAAAGTCAGCGAGAGAAAGAGAACCAGCGGCAGGATAACGAACAGTGCGGCTGCACCGATCAAAAGGCCCAGGGCAATTTTGCGCATAGGGGACGATTTTGCCCGTCCCCCGTGATTTCAACGTATTTTTCTATCCGCGCAGCGCCTGAACGAACGATGCGGTGGACCGGCTGAGCGCATCTATAGCGGCCCGTCCCTGCTCTTCGATCAGGCGGTGGTGAAGGCTTCCCACGATGACTCCGTCCGCAGCGCTTCGCACGGAGGCAGCCTGCTCCGGCCTGCTGAAGCCGAAACCCGCAAAAACAGGCAGGCCGGTCGCTTCGCGCACCGAGGCAATCTGAGAGGCGATTTCCGGCGGCAATTCCGACCGCTCGCCGGTCACACCGTAGCTCGTTACGTGATAGATGAAGCCTTTTCCCCGCTCCCGCAGCTTCGCAAGCCGGGCCGGCGAAGTATTGGGCGCGGACATAAAAATCTGGGCGATTCCAAAGCGCGCAGCAGTCTTTTGAAACTCTTCGGCCTCGGGCTGGTCAGCCGGCAGGTCCGGAATCACAATGCCGAGCACCCCGCTCTGACGCGAACGCAGCAGAAACCGCTCCAGCGCAGATCCGCCGCTGCCGGCTTCGTGCGCGAAACCGCGGAAGACCGGATTCATATAGCTCAGAAACACAATGGGAACTTCCGGGCGGGCCTGGTGAATCTCGGAAGCGCACTGGAACACACGCTCCAGCGAAAAGTCCGCATTCTCCATGGCGCGAACCATGGCAGCCTGAATGACCGGGCCGTCGGCCGTCGGATCCGAAAACGGAATTCCAAGCTCAAGCAGGTCGGCTCCTGCATCGATCATCGCGCATGCAAAGTCCACCGTCGCGCGAAAGTCCGGATCTCCCGCCGTCAGATAGGGCATATACAGCGGACCCGCAGGTCTTTTCTTTAGAATGTATTCTTTCAGCGCGTCCATCAATCCATACCCAGAATCGACGCCGCTTCCGCAACGTCCTTATCTCCGCGCCCCGAAAGGTTTACGAGAATCCGTGATTTCTTTCCCGCTTTGCCCGCGAGCTCCTTTGCAAACGCAAGCGCGTGCGCGCTTTCGAGCGCCGGAATGATCCCTTCGAGACGCGATACTTCCTGAAACGCTTCGAGCGCGCGCGCGTCGTTGATGCGCACATACTTCACACGTCCTGATTTCGCAAGATACGCATGCTCCGGCCCGACGCCCGGATAGTCGAGCCCCGCAGAAACGCTGTGAACGCCCTGAATCTGCCCGCCCTCTTTCTGAATGAACAGTGACCTGGTTCCGTGAAAGAATCCAACTTCGCCGAACGTAATGCTTGCTGAGTTCTCGCCGGGATCGTCGCTTCTGCCGCCGGCCTCGACTCCGTAGAGTTCAGCGCGGTCGGATAGAAATCCGTGAAAGATACCGATGGCGTTTGAACCGCCGCCCACGCATGCGATGACGGCATGCGGAAGTCCCGGTCCTTTTTTCATCTGACGTCGGGCTTCTTCGCCAATCACAGATTGAAAATCCCGGACGATGAGCGGAAACGGATGGGGACCAATGGCCGAGCCGATGATGTAGTGCGTATTTCGAACGTTACGCGCCCAGTCGCGCATGGCTTCGTTCGTTGCGTCTTTCAGAGTCGAGGTTCCGCTCGTTACAGGAATGACCTCCGCGCCGAGCAGCTTCATGCGATGACAGTTCAGCTTCTGTCTGCGCACGTCTTCGCTGCCCATATACACGGTGCACTTCAAACCGAAGTGCGCGGCGGCCGTCGCGGTTGCAACGCCGTGCTGGCCGGCTCCCGTTTCTGCGATCACCCGCTCTTTGCCCATCTCGACTGCGAGGAGCGCCTGCCCGATTGCGTTGTTGATCTTGTGCGCGCCGGTGTGATTTAAGTCTTCGCGCTTGAGATAGATCTGTGCGCCCCAGGCGCTGCTCAGACGCTCGGCATGAGTGAGGAGCGAAGGCCGTCCAATGAAGTCCTTCTGGAGCTCCTTCCATTTCTTCTGGAACTTCTTTTTGTGGCGCACGCGAAAGTAAACTTCTTCAAGTTCCAGAATCGCGGGCATGAGTACTTCGGGGCTGTAGCGGCCGCCGAATTCTCCGAAGAATCCATTTTTCTCACTGCCCATACGCCAGCCTGGAATCCATCATCCTGAGCTCACCTATTTTTTGGGCGGATGTTTGCGCTTCAATGTCTTCACGAGGTTCCGGATCGTCTTGACCAGCTCTGCTTCCGTGGACTGAGTGACCTCGCCCGTCTTTCGCAGCTGAATTTCCAGTTTGCCCGATTCAAAGAAGTTCTTCCCCACCGTTACGCGCACAGGATAGCCGATCAGTTCCGCGTCGGCGAATTTCACGCCAGGCCGCATGTCCCGGTCATCGAGAAGCACATCAAAACCTGCTTTCAGGAGTTTTTCATAAACGGCCGCTGCTTTCGCCTCTTCTTCCGGGGTCTTTGTAATGCCCACCACGACCACTTCGAACGGACATGCGCTCATCGGCCAGGCGATCCCTTTGTCGTCGTGGTTCTGTTCGATGATGGCGGCCATGGTTCTCTGCACTCCGATTCCGTAGCAGCCCATGATCGGAGTCAGCGGCCGGCCCGATTCGTCGAGCACCGATACGCCGAATGCTTTTGTATATTTCGTGCCCAGCTGAAAGATATGCCCTACCTCAATGCCTTTGATCGCATGGAGAACGCCGTCGCCCGCAGGGGAACGGTCGCCTTCTACGGCCAGCGCCAGATCGCGGATCTCAACATCTGAGGCGAACACGTGTCCGCTCTTGTGATGATCTGCCTCGTTAGCGCCCACGACGTACGGCCGGCCGGGCTCAATCGAAGCGTCCTGAATGATGCGAAGCCCTTCCGGCGCATGACCCGGCCCGATGAATCCCGGAACAAAACCCAGCCCGCGCACTTCTTCTTCGGTTGCCGCGCGGAACTCTTCGCCGCCGAGAGCATTCTTCAGTTTTACTTCATTGATGGCTCGATCCCCGCGGATGAACACGAGGACAAATGCTTCGCCGGAGCGGTAGAGCAACGCCTTCGCCAGATGAACGCTTGAAATCCCGAGAAACTTCGCAACATCCTCAATGGATTTCGCATCGGGCGTGTGATGCTTCTTCGCAGACTTCACAAGCGCCGGCGGCTTTTCAATTTTCCCGGAAACAAAAGGAGTCTTCTCCTGGTTGCTGTAGTATTTCTTGCCGGCCGAGATCAAAAGAGTCTCTTCGCCGACTTCGGAAGGGACCATGAATTCTTCTGATTTTGAGCCGCCCATGGCGCCCGTGTCCGCCTCGACCGGAATCGTTTCAAGACCCAGCCGGCCGAATATATTCCGGTACGCCTTTCGCATGACCTGGTAAGTCCGGCCCAGACACTCTTCATCCTTATGGAAGGAATACGCGTCTTTCATGACAAATTCGCGCGAGCGCATAACGCCGAACCGCGGGCGGATTTCATCGCGGAACTTCGTGTGAATCTGATACACGTTTACGGGAAGATCCCGGTACGATTTCAGAATTCCTTTCATTACGTCGGTGAATGATTCTTCATGCGTGGGCCCGAGCACGTTCCAGGTTTCGTGCCGGTCTTTTACGCGGAACATTTCCTTGCCCATTACGTTCCAGCGTCCGGACGTTTCCCACAGCTCGGCGGGAATCAAAATCGGAAGAACGAATTCCTGAGCGCCCGCATCGTTCATCTCTTCGCGGATGATGTTCTCGATCTTCCGGAAAACACGAAGCCCCATGGGCAGCATGTGGTAGAGGCCGCTTCCGAGTTTGCTTACGAGCCCGGCCCGGAGCATGAGGCGGTGGGATGCCAGCACGGCATCGGCCGGCGTATCCCGCAGTGTATGAATCAGCAGTTTGCTTGCGCGCATTCTAAAGTCCCGAAATGAAAAGTATATCTCTGTACATAATCCAGAGCCCCATGAAGATCAGGACAGCCAGGCCGCCCCGATATACGGCTTCCATGATCCGCGGCGTAACCGGTTTTCCGCGGATCGCCTCGTACAGAAAGAAGACCACATGACCGCCGTCCACGACAGGAAACGGCAGCAGATTCATGATGAACAGAGCAATGGAAATCGCAGCGAACATTCCGAGATAATCCTGAAGTCCGCTTTTGAGCACTACGCCCGCGGCCGCGAACATTCCCACAGGCCCCATCGCATTGTCGATAAAGCTGAGTCTGCCCGAGATCAGGCTGGCGAAGAACGTTGGATAGATCATTACGTTTCGAATCGTATCCGCGGCAGCGTACGCGAAGATGTCGCCGATCGACCCGTGCCCGGGCAGGTAACTGGTGGCTATGCGGGAATCCGGACGAAAACCAAACAGACCGATCTTTACGGCCTTTGCTTTCGCGCTGTAGCTGCGGTCGCGCAGGGTGATCCTAACAGGCCGCTCTTCGGAAAGCAGTTCGTAGATTTTCTCATACGATCCCGGCGGCTTGCCGTCTATCGTTATGAAACTCAGCGCACGCTGATGCGAGTCGACGCTGCTGATCAAATACTGATCCGATACGGGAAGATTGTATTTGAGATCGACTACGTTCTTTAGCTCAACGCGGTACTCGCCCTGCGTGGGCACGCGAACGATCTCCTCTCTTGTAAACCAGGGTGCGAGCCAGGAAATCGTCTGACGGCGAACCTTGACGTCCACCGTCTCTCCATGATGCGCGCCGAGCAGGTTCTGCAGGTCGGTGGAAGAATGCACGCTTTCACCCTGCACGCTCAGAATCACATCGCCGTTTTTCAGATACGGCAGAGCCCGGAGTCCCCGCGGCAGCTCTGCATGACCGAACATGGACTGGAGGTTGTATGCCCACACGTCGCGCGATGGATAGTTTACTTCCAGGTTGCGCTCGCCAGGAGCCCTGAGTCCGATGAGCGCGCGGCCCGCAGGATCGACTTCGGGCTTCACGTCAAAGGTCTGCTTCGCGCCCGATCGCTCCACTTCCACTTTCAGATCCGCGCCGCCGGAAAGCAGAACAAGCTTTTGAATGTCCTGAAAGTCTTTGACGGTTTCGCCGTTGATGGAACGAATCACATCGCCGGACCGGAGGCCTGCTTTGAAGGCAGGGCTTTCCTGCATCGTCTCTTCCCAGAAATCCACGCGCGGGGCAATCGGCCCGGACATGGAATGGAGGATCAGAAAAATTACAAAGCCAAGGATGAGATTGAAGAAGGGTCCGCCCAGAACGGGAATGATCCTGGTAAGCGGCGGCACAGAAAAGAGTCCGCCCGGAGTCTTGTCTTCGCCTGTGATGTCGTCTCCGTAAAACTTAACGTAGCCGCCGATCGGAATCGCAGTCACCTGCCAGGTCGTGTCGCCGATCTTCTTCTTCCAGATGCCGCGCCCGTATCCGATCGAAAAGATTTCCGCCTTCACGCCGACCACCCGTCCCATTACGTAGTGACCCAGTTCGTGAATGAATACGCAGATGCCGAGCATCAGCGCCCCGCCAAGAATCAGTGCAATCATACAGCCTCGCTTACTTCTCGTGCCAGCTCATGCGCTTTCTTCCGCGCAAGTCTGTCCGCTTCCAGATACAGACCGATTTCCGTGCCAGTCTGGACGACTGTGCGCTCCAGTGTCAGCTCGATCAGGTCCGGGATGGACGTAAATTGAATTAAACCGGATAGAAACAGACCGGCGGCAATTTCATTCGCCGCATTGAGGACCGCAGGCGCCGTCCCGCCTGCGCGGGCTGCCTCCATGCAGATCCGGAACCCCGGAAACTGCTTCAGATCGACCGCGCGAAATTCGAGAGGCGGCCAGGAATCGGGCTTCGTTGCAAGGCCCAGCTCCGGCACGGGATCGGGAAAATAGAGCGCGTGCGCAATCGGAAACACCATCGTCGGG
>CAZUJO010000066.1:0-932 GCA_964619995.1 uncultured Leptospiraceae bacterium | reverse complement strand
ATCATGCGATATCCGTCCGGCGTTTCCACAAGGGCATGCACGTGACTGACCGGATGGATGAGCGCGTCCAGCTTCGTGTACGGGAGCGCGAAGAGATGATGCGCCTCAATGATCTCAAGACCCTTGTTGATCATTCCAGCCGAATCCACGGTGATCTTCGGGCCCATGCTCCAGGTAGGATGATTCAGAACCTCGTCGCGCGAAACACGCTTCAGCTCATCGCGGCTGCGCGAAAGGAACGGCCCGCCTGATGCCGTGAGAATGGCGCGCGAAAGATGCGAAGGCTCCACTCCAAGGAGAAGCTGGAAGAGCGCATTGTGTTCGGAGTCCACGGGAAGAATGCAGGACTGACTGAGCGCCATCGCATGCTCAATGACCGGCCCTGCCGTAACGAGTGTTTCTTTGTTCGCAAGCGCGATCTTGAGCCCGAGACGAATCGCTTCGAGCGTTGGCTCGATGCCCGCAGCGCCCACGACGGCCGTCAGCACCGTATCCGCTCCGGCCGCGGCGCCCGCACGCACAACTTCAACCAGGCCTTCTGCTCCCGAAAAGAACTGAACGTTCTTGAAGCGGAGAGAGAGATCGACTATACCGGGCGCAGCTTTTGCGTCCGTGATGGCCGCATAACGGATCGACGGGAAGTCCGTGAGAATCTCAGCAAGCTTTTCGGCGCGGCCGTGAACGGTGACCGCAACGAGCTCCATCTCGCTTCCAGGCAGAATGGAGAGCGTGCTGGATCCAATCGAACCGGATGCGCCGAGGATGATGAGCTTGCGCGTGCGCTTCGAACGGCGCACAGCCGTTACCTGCGCCGAATACTCAGAAAATGACATGGGCAGCCCGGGCTTTTCTCCTGCGATGAACTCTCTTACAGGGCTACGCCCGCGATCTGCCGGAGCATCAGCCCCCGGGCGTACATCATCTCGATCACT
>CAZUJO010000065.1:0-12446 GCA_964619995.1 uncultured Leptospiraceae bacterium | reverse complement strand
AACGTGATTTGCAAAGGAACGTGCGAGCGACGGAAACGTCGTTGTGGAAATGCCCAGAGGGGGACTTGAACCCCCACACCATTCGGCACAAGCACCTCAAGCTTGCGTGTCTACCAATTCCACCATCTGGGCTCGGAATTCGTGCAGAGACTAGAAAAGTTTTGACCAGGTGCCCGGTCCAGCGATTTTTCAACCTTCCCCTATGGCCAAACATCGACTCGTCGCAAGCCCCAACCTCATGATCTCTGTTTCAGGGATCCGTGGAACCCTTCCCGCCGGCCTCACTCCGAGCGTCATCCTCGATGCTGTCCTGGGGTTCGGCACGGTCACTGGAAAGAAAATTGTGGTGGGAATGGATTCGCGAAGCAGCGGACCCATGATTCGCGACCTGGTCGTCGCTGCTCTTCGCGCCCAGGGGAAAGAAGTGCTGGATGCAGGGCTTGCGCCGACCCCGACCGTCAAGGCCGCTGTGAAGCTCGAGCATGCAGGCGGCGGGATTATGATTTCCGCCAGCCACAATCCGCCTCAGTGGAACGGACTGAAGCTCATGGGCGAAGAAGGGTTCTTCTTCAACAAGCAGAACCTTGCGTCGATGATGTCCGCGCTCGACTCCGGGAAATTCCCGTTAGCCGATCATAAGAGTCTCGGAACCGTTTTTGAAATCGATGCCGTATCAAAACACGTGAAATCCGTGCTGAAGCTGCTCAATAATGTTGAACAGATTCGCGCAAAGAAATACCGAGTCGTGGTCGATGCGGTCGGCGGCGCGGGTCGCGATGCTCTGCCTCTTTTGCTGCGAGAACTTGGCTGCGAAGTCATTCCTCTTTTCTGCGAAGCTGCGGCCGGTTTTGATTTCCCGCGCCCGCCCGAACCCAATCCGGCTGCGCTCAAGAAATTCGGACAGGTCCTCGCAAAGGAGTCCGCAGCCGTCGGCTTTGCGCTCGATCCCGACGCCGATCGCATTGTGCCCGGCTCGCCTCTGAAAGGGGCCATCAACGAAGAGTATTCCTTGCCGCTGGCTTTTCTGGGACTGCCGGAAATCAAAGGTCCGCCAAAGACCAGACCGCGCGGCAAATCCCCCTTCGTCGTAAACCTCTCAACCTCTACGCTTCTGGATCAGGTCGCAGAGCCGTACGGTTACGCGGTCATTCGCAGCGCAGTCGGCGAAGCGAACGTTGTCGAGATGATGAAGAAGAACAAAGCTTTCTTCGGAGGCGAAGGCAATGGCGGCATCATTCATTCCCGTGTGCCGTCTTTTGGTAGAGATTCGCTGCTGGGAGCCGGCCTGATTCTGAGCGCCATGGCGAAACGAGACGCATCCACGTTAGACGATCTTCTTAAATCAATGCCGACTCTGCACATGGAAAAGAAGAAGTTCGACCTGAAGCCGGGAACAGACGTGCGGGAACTCTTCAGCCGAATTGAAAACCTGTTTCCTGAAATGCGGGCCGACCGCCGGGACGGACTTCATCTGGCAAATAACGACGGCTGGATTCACGTGCGCTCAAGCAATACCGAGCCAGTGATACGGATCATTGCGGAAGCGCGCAACAAGAAGGACCTGGAACAATTGTTCAGCCGGGCGGGACGTGTGGTTCGATAGGTTCGTTAGAATTGTAGGCCGCGCGAATTTCTGCTTCGGACCGCACAACTCGCGCCGAGGGCGCTTCCTGTGAGTCTTCTTCTTTCAGTCCGAATTTTCTGATCAGGATGCAGCCGCGGCTGCGGGGTTCACAGTCCTTCTCACGCAGAGAACAAACGCCGTTCTGATCGTGCGGGCAGCTCCAGCCGCTCATAGATCAAATAGGTGCACATAACGTGCTCGGTGCAATCAGGAGTTTTGGGCGCCGGACAAAATATGCTTTTCGACCAGGCGCAGAATCTGGCCGGTCAGAACGCGTCCGCAAACAGGACACTGCGTGCGATTTTCGAGGTGCATGGGCTGGACCCAGAGCTCAATCGAATGACCGCATTCCGCACATGCAATCGCGCCAACGAAAGGGCTAAAGTTCCGCCGGGCGGATCGCTCCGATGTCTGCGAAACGGGCTTCTCGGAAACTCTGGCTCTCTCTGCGACCTGCATATATAAACGGATCGGCAGTTTTTGAAATTTCTTAAGCGGAATGATGAGTGCGAAAACGCTCAATTTCGCGGATCACGGATGCTGCCGCGTGCCCCGCAGAAAAACCATTGTCAATGTTCACGACGGAGACTCCGGCCGCGCAGGAGTTGATCATTGTAAGGAGCGCTGAGAATCCACCGAGATTCGCGCCGTATCCAACAGATGTCGGCACTGCGAACACGGGCCGTCCCGTAAGACCGGCTACCACTCCAGGAAGCGCGCCTTCCATGCCGGCGCACACGACGATCGCAGATGCGTTCTGAAGGGCGCGCGTGTACGAAAGAATCCTGTGAAGTCCGGCAACACCGGCGTCGCGGATGCGAAAGAAAGGCGTCGCGCCCGCAACGCAGACTTCGACTGCTTCTTCGGCCGCATACAGGTCCGACGTTCCCGCGGTTACGACCGCGACAAATGGAATCGTTCCGCCCTCTGCTTCGCTTATGGAGATCTCGCGCACGGCCGGAGCGTGAATCGTGATGGTCCTCGCCTGAGAGCTCTCACGCGCCCCCGGGAACCGGCCGAGAAGCGCGCTTCGCTTCGCCGCGTCCAATCGTGTGATCAAAATCGGCGCCCCGCTCTGCGCGAGGGCCGCAGCCATCGATTCAATTTCCTGGATGGTTTTTGATTCTCCAAAAATCGCCTCGGCCATTCCTGTGCGAAGCGCGCGGTGATGATCCGGGAATCCCGCGTCGGTCTTTTCTGTGCGAAGAGGCCCTTCTTTCAGAGTGCGAATCACGTCATCCGGCGTTGATTCACCGCGAAGAAGACCTTGCAGAACCTTCCGCAGAGTGTCTTCGTTCAAGCGGCCCCTCCCGTGCGATATCCGTGAAGGTCAAGCACGACCCACCGATATCCGCGCTCACGGGCCATCTGATCGAGTTCGGACCTTACGGCGATTACGGTCGGGATGAATTCGGACGCCGTTTCAACGCGAATCGTTTTGTCGTCGTGAATCCTCGCCCGCACGATTCGGGCGCCGGAGTCGCGCAGGAAGTTTTCAATGTGCTCAACGTCGCGCAGGCGCTGCACGGTAACGGGCAGTCCGGTTTGAACGCGAGATGCAAGGCAGGGCGCGGCAGGTTTGTCAGCCAGATCGAACCCATTCTCCTTCAGAATCTGGCGGATCTCTTCTTTTCCGAGGCCTGCGGCTTCGAGCGGAGAAACAACTCCAGCCTGCACGGCGGCGTCATGGCCCGGGCGAATATCAGATCGGTCGGATGCCGTATAACCGTATGCTATGTGATCAATTTTTTCCTTCGCGGCTTCTTCTCGCGCGATGCGAAAGAGCTCCGTCTTGCAGTGAAAACAGCGGCGTCCGTCGTTCTTGAGATAGTCTGGATTGGATGTTTCGCGGCTTCGGATGATGCGGTGTTCAACGCCCAGCCGCTCTGCGAAGCCGCGTGCATCCTCGAGGTCGCGCGCGGGAACACTCTCACTGGCGGCCGTGATTGCAAGAAGCCTTCCGCCCTTTGATTTCTGGATTTCGCGCGCTGCCCAGAGAAGGCAGGCACTGTCCACCCCGCCGGAAAAAGCGACGATGAGTCCCTGCGGAATGAGCCGCTCCAGCTCCTGGTCGAGTCGTTCCTTCGCAGTCATTGAAACGGGCATCCCGTCCAGTCAAACAGGCCGCAGGGCCGTCATCAACAACCTTGCAAAAAATATTGAAGGCGCCAGGTCGGACCTTCTCATGACCGTATGAGGATCTACACAAAGCAAGGCGATACAGGGTGGACGAGGCTCGCAAATGGAGAACGAATCCGCAAAAGCGACGTGCGCGTAGAACTCTACGGAACGGCGGATGAACTCAATTCGCATATCGGACTCGTTCTATCTCAGGATTCGGTTCCCGGCGAAACCCGCGACCAGCTGATTTTGCTTCAGCATTTGTTGTTTGAGCTGGGTTCAGAACTCGCCGGTTACTACAAGAAAAGCGACAGCTCGGTGATCCGCGAGTCAGACACGAAGAACCTCGAAACCTGGATGGATGCCTGCACGGCTGTCCTTCCCGAACTGAGGGCCTTCATCCTGCCGGGAGGCACGGCCGCCGCATCCTGCCTTCATCTCTGCCGAACAGTCTGCCGGAGACTGGAACGGGCCATGACCGGGGTCGCCGAACAACTGTTCGACGGGCGCCCGGCGGTATATCCGGAAGCCTACCGGTTCGTAAATCGCCTGTCGGATTATTTCTTTATCGCAGCAAGGTTCGCCAATTTCAAAAGCAGCGTGCCGGACGTCGAATGGCAGACGCGCGAAACCAAATAAATCAGAGGAGTCCCTTCTTCTTGAGGTAACCGGGAAACATCATCAGGTTGCGGACAGGGGCGAACCATCCCCGGCGCGCTCCTTCGTTGAACCGCACTCCGAACACTTCATTTGAATCAGCGAATTGCGAAAGGTAACTTACGGCCTGGTCCGGAGTCATTGCCAGATACAGCGCCTTTCCGCCTGCATCCAGATTTCCGTTGCCGGCCGCGTATTTGCGAAGCAGTTCAGGATCTGTAACGACGAGCATCCATGGTTTTGAATCGATCGATTGGACAGAGGGTTGCTGCTTTGCCGCGCTGCGCGGAGTCATCAAGAAATACCACTGCGGCAGTTTGTACAGGGCAGACCACAGACGATCGCCCGCTTCGCGGTCAATCTGTCCATCCGGTAAAAACGTCTTCTCAGCAAGAAGCGTAAAATCCGGCTCAGCCATGAGGGGAGTTACAAGCAGGGCATAGAGAAACCAGATTCTTTTCATGCGGGCAGAACAGCATGGCTCTCAGAAGGTCGTCAAACTATTTCGCGGATCACGTGCCGGGTCGGCGCGGACTTACCGCTTCGAGCGCCTTCTCATCGTTAGGATATGTATAAAATGCATCCTGCAGTCCCGCAAGGTCCATCGTGTACTCGACCACGGGCGAAAGATCGGAAAGAACCAGGGTTCCACGTTTGAGCTCAAGAGTCTTTTTCAACTGCAGCAGTTTGCCCAGACCGCTGGAACCCAGGTCTTTGACATCAATCATATTCAAAACCATACGATCGCATCCGGCATCCAGGAGCTCGCGTGCGGTTTTTTCCAGTACGAGAACTGCCTCATGATTCAAACGACCGGCAAGGCGCAACACGGCCACGCCGTCCACCTGCTCCGTCTTGATCTTGAAATCGCCGATCATGGTTCGCTAGAAGAGATTCGCCCGGCCCCTGGTTTGCAAGAACAAATTGGCCGCGCAGTGCGGCGGCCGCCGGGATCGTTCCGCTAGCTCGCCGGTTTTTTCTGTGTAGGGTCGCCCGCATCGATGGTCATGGGGCCTTTCGTTTCGCCCTTGATGAACTGCTGAACGATCGGATCCGGCGATTCCTGAATATCCCGCGGCGTGCCCACGCAGCGAACCTGCCCCTGATAGAGAAAGGTGATGCGGTCAGCGATCGTAAACGCCGAGTTCATGTCGTGCGTGACCACAACCTGAGTTACCTTGAGTTCGTCGCGCAGCTTGTTGTTCAATTCGTTGAGAACCTGGCTCATCACAGGATCGAGTCCCGACGTGGGCTCATCGTAGAGAATGATTTCCGGATTGGTTGTGAGCGCGCGGGCCACTCCCACTCTCTTTTTCATCCCGCCTGAGATCTTGTCGGGGAGCAGATTCATGGCCGGCGTCAGCCCGAGCCATGCGATTTTCTCGCGCACAATTTCATCGATCTCTTTCGGTGACTTTTTGGAGGTTTCGCGCAGAGGAAGCGCAACATTCTCATAAACCGTGAGCCAGTTGATGAGCGCGCCGCTCTGGAAGAGAACTCCCATTCGCCCGCGCAACATCGTCCGCGTCGCTTTCGTCGCGCCGTTCATTCTGTGGCCGTCCACGCGGACTTCGCCTGCATCCGGTTCCAGAAGACCAATGATGTGGCGGATGGTTACAGACTTACCGGTGCCGGACCCGCCGAGGAGCACCATCGTTTCGCCCCTGCGAATATCAATGTCCACGCCGCGAAGAATCTCGCGGGTGCCGAATGCCTTTTTGACGCCTTTCAGTTCAATCATCGCATGATTGCTCATGATTCCACCTCATATTCGTTAGACCCGGCATGATCATAAATGGATCGGTCCTTCCGCTTTGCCCTGGATAAATTGCTGCGCCAGCGGATTATCTGTATTCTTAATATCAGCCGGTTTTCCGAGAAAAACGATCTTTCCTGCGTGCATCATGGCGATCCGGTCCGCCACTTTGTAGACGCTGGCCATGTCATGCGTCACGACGATGGCCGTATTCTTCAGTTCGGTGCGCACCTTGATGATGAGATCATTGATGATGTCGGACATAATTGGATCAAGCCCTGTCGTGGGCTCGTCATAGAGAACATACTTGGGATCGTTTATGATCGCGCGGGCAAGACCGACCCGCTTCTTCATGCCGCCGCTCAACTCGGACGGCCGTTTGTCCTGAATGTCGCGAAGGCCTACAAGATTCAGGATCCGCTCGGCCTTTGCGTTGATTTCATGCTCCGGCGTCTTCGTATGCTCTTTCAGCCAGAGTCCGACATTCTGTCCGACCGAGAGCGAATCAAAAAGCGCTGCGCTTTGAAAAAGCATGCCGAACCTTTCGCGCAGCGAGTACAAATGGCTTTCCGAGAAACGCGTGATGTCTTCGCCGTCGATGATGATCTGACCTTCATCCGGCCGCAGCAACCCGACGAGATGTTTCAGGAGAACGCTCTTTCCGCATCCGCTCGGGCCGATGACAGCCATGGTCTCGTCATCCTGAATCGTCAGGTTCAGGCCGGTCAAAACCGGCATTCCTTTGAATGATTTCTTCAGTCCAATGATCTCGATCATTCTGATCCAGCATACCACAGGGAATCCGAACAAGCAAAGACTTTTTACGCGTCCCGCTCCAGAAGGAGGTCCATCGCCGGCTGCGAAAGGCAGGATGCCGCCAGGTCGACTTCGTGCGCCCCTTCTTCATAGAGATCCGTGACGCAGACAATGCCATGAACTGGATGAGCGCCGTCGAGGCCGTCCCGTTCCTGACGAATGCCGTCTTCGTGAACCCAGGCCGTCGCAGTCAGTCCGCCGGCGCTCCGCACCTCGGCCACCACGGCATAAATGAATCCTCCGAGGTGACGGAGAAAAACCCTCACATGATCCGGGCTGCAGGCGGCGACGGCGCGGCGCATGTAGTGCGTTTCGGGATCCTTGTATTTCAGATAACGGCCGGTCTTTTCATCGAACTCCACAAGGAGTTGAACGATCTTCAGAAAGTCCTCTTTTCTCTCTGTGAGCTCGCGAAAGACAACAGCTCCGCTTTTCAATTTTGCAGTCATGGTTCCTCCTGACAGGATCAGAAGGTAAGAGGCATGCGAAGCGTTCCGCTGCCGGACGCTACCAGCTGCCGGAGGACCCGCCGCCGCCAAAGCTGCCGCCGCCTCCGCTGAAACCGGAACCTGAACTGGAACTTCCGGAGGACCACGAACCGCTCGAACCGGATGAAACACCCGCAATGGATCTGCCCGTCACGATTCCAAAGATCGTCAGGAAAAATCCGCTCATGACCGTGGTGACCACGCCCACGAAGAACGAAACGAAGGCCGCCCCGAACATTGCGAAAAACCAGTGCTTGCCTAAAAGCGCCCCCGCGACAGCGCCCGCGACGCCCGCCATGATCGGGAAAATGCAGAGAAGCTTGTTGATGCTTGCGGGAACGAGGCATCCGACGATGACAAAGACGCTGAAGAATGCGATCAGACCCAGAGTCAGACCGATCCCCATATGATCTGGATCGAGAGTGTCGCCGCTCTGCGGCGCCGGCAAGGGCTCGCCGTCCACAGACTTGATGATGGAGTCTACTGCCGCATCAATCCCCGCGCTGAATTCGCCCGAACGGAACAAAGGCCTCATCTGTTCATCAATGATTCTCTTGCAGATGATATCCGGCAGAGCGCCTTCGAGCCCGTAGCCGACTTCAATTCGCATGCGGCGATCGCGCTTCGCGACCACGATGATCACACCGTCGTTGATTCCTTTCCGGCCGATCTTCCAGGTCTCCGCAACGCGCATGGAAAATGCTTCGATGGCTTCGCCTTCTGTGCTCGGCACAAGCAGGACTGCAATCTGCGATCCTTTGCGCTTTTCAAAATCAGCAAGTTTCCGCTCAAGCGCAGTTCGTTGATCCGCCGAAAGCGTGTCTGTCAGATCCGTTACGCGCGATTCGAGTTTCGGCACCGGAACTTCCGCCGAAACCGGCCCGCCTGCGCAAAGATGTGCGCAGAGAAACACCGCAAGAAATGCGCCCATTCCTGGAACTCGACGCTGCATGATCAGATCACTTCAGTTCGCGGAATACTTTCTCGAGGATGTCCAGACCCTCCGCGGCCGCTTCAAGACTGAGGTTGAGCGGCGGCACAAGACGAATCGTGGTTTCGGAAGTGCAGTTCACAAGCAGCCCCAGATCGCGGCAGCGATCCACGACTGCAGCTCCCGGCCGGTCGAGTTCAATGCCGATGTGAAGCCCGAGTCCGCGCACTTCCTTGATGCATTTCACATCGCCCTGCATGCCGCTCAAGCGGCGGAAGAAATAGTCAGAGAGTGCATTCACATTGTCGAGCAGGTCGCGGGTCACAATGATCTTGAGGGTTTCGTATGCAACGCGTGCGCCAAGGTGATTGCCGCCGAACGTCGTTCCATGGACTCCCGGTTGAATCAAGTCTGCGCGATCTTCGCGGATCACAAGAGCGCCTATCGGAAAGCCATTGCCCAGCCCTTTCGCAAGACTCATCGCGTCAGGCGTAATTCCGAAATGCTCATAGGCGAACAATTTGCCGGTCCGGCCCATCCCGGTCTGAATCTCGTCGAGAATCAGAAGCACATCATGTTCATCGCACAGGCGGCGGGCGAGCTGAACATATTTCTCATCCAGCGGCTTGACTCCGCCTTCGCCCTGAACGAGCTCCAGAACCAGCGCGCACATTTCGTGTCCGTGCTGCTCCATCACCGTCTCGAGCGCGTCCATGTCGTTTGCCGGAATGTATTGAAAATGATCCAGAAGGGGGCCAAACCCTTTGTGTATCTTCGCCTGACCCGTCATGCACATGCCGGCGACGGTGCGTCCGTGAAAGCTGTTCTCAAGACTCACGATCAAATTCGCATTGCCCTTTTTCTGGCCATGAAGACGCGCAAGCTTGAAGGCTGCCTCGTTTGCTTCTGTGCCTGAATTGCAGAGAAAAACGCGGCCTGGAAAAGAATAGCTGATGAGGGCCTCTGCAAGCAGAGCCAGCTCCTGGTTGTAGACCAGGTTCGAAGTATGGATGACCCGGTCTGCCTGTTCGCGAATCGCTTCTACGTAGTCTGCGTCGCCGTGCCCCAGGCACGTTACAGCCACGCCCGAGAGAAAATCAAGATAACGTTTGTTCTCTGTGTCGTACAGATATTCTCCCTGGCCGAAATAAAATGCCACAGGAGCGCGCTTAACGTTGTTCACGAGATAGCGGTCGGATTTCTCTTTGATGTCCGCAAGAGACATGGGCGATGCGAACAGGCGTTCCGCTCTCTCGCCCGGCGCAAGATCCCTTGCTTCTTCGGCGGCCTTCAGCCGCGCCTGCTTCTGCCCTTCCGTTTCTTCGACTTTCCAGTTCATACGCTTCTCGCTTCGCCTCTGCGGGTCGTTCGCTATCCTGCAAGTCCCGTCCGCGCAATGAACACGCCGGACACACTTGCCAGTTCATTCTCCAGCTCTCCCCTGGCTTTCGCCAGCTCATCGAGACTCGATGGCAGACCTGGATACTTTAAGCTAATATACAATTTGACTTTCGGCTCTGTTCCAGAAGGCCGAATGGTCAGCCTGGCCTCCGGCTCAAGAACCATCTGGATCACGTCTGAAGGGGGAAGCCTTCCGAAATCGGCTGATGATTTCTTGCCGTTCTTCGTCTGATGCAAGTAGTCCAGCACCGCTTTCACGGTGCGCCCGCCCACCTGCATGCCGGACCAGTCATCGCTCCGGAGGCGCGCCATGATCTCTTTGATTTTTTTCTGTCCGTCCAGTCCCTTCATCGTGACCGACTTGAGATCTTCCAGATACAGACCGTACTTAAGATAGACCTGATTCAAATAGCCCAGCAGATCGCCGCGCTGCGCCAGAATTTCGCACAGAAGCAGGGCGCTCGACAGGGAATCTTTGTCGCGCACGAAGTCCACTGGAAGGTAACCATAGGATTCCTCGCCGCCGAACAAATAAATATCGCGGCCTTTCTTGTAGCCCATCTCTTTGCTGCCGGTGTCGAGCAGGCCCATCTGCTCTGCGATGTATTTGAAACCGGTCAGCACGTCGTGGATCTTGATCCCGTTCGCTTCCGCGATCCGCTTCTGCAAATCCGTGGTAACGATGGTCTTGAATACGTGGTATTTGTCCGCGTTTTTTCCCTGAGCGACTTTCTCGCAAAGGTGGGCACAGAGAAGGCTTCCGATCTGGTTTCCGTTCAGGAGTTCGTAGTGACCCTTCTGGACGCGCACGCCGATCCCGAGTCGATCCGCATCCGGATCCGTTGCGAGAAACAAGTCCGCGTCTACCTGAACTGCAAGCTCGCGCGAGAGTTTCAATGCGTCCGGCTCTTCCGGATTTGGATATTTTACAGTCGGAAATTCGCCGTTCGGCTTCTCCTGCTCGGGAACGACGGTGACCTGAAACCCGAAGTGGCGGAGAAGATCAGGCAGCCAGCGCCCGCCCGTTCCGTGAAGCGGAGAGTATACGAGATGGAGTTTCTTTTTCTCGGGACGCGGAGGCGTGGCAAACGGACTCTTCGCAATCTCGGCGAAGTACGCCTTTCGAATCTCCGGACCGATGCGTTTTACGCCCTTCTTGAACTGCGGGGACGTTTCCTCGAGAAACGTCAGCTCAGGCCAGGAGATCGCCGCGATCTCTTTTTCGATTTCTTTCTGGATGGAACCGACGATCTGCGAACCGTCCTCGGCATAGACCTTGTAACCGTTGTATTCCGGCGGATTGTGGCTGGCCGTGATCACGACGCCTGCTGCTGCCTTCAGTTTGCGCACAGCATAGGACAGAATCGGCGTGGGCGCCACATCGTCGAACAGGTAGACCTGGAAGCCCTGGGCTGCGGCGATTCCAGCGGTCACCAGGGAGAATTCGTCGCTTTTTCGGCGCGAATCGTATGCAATCACAAGTGCCGGTTTGCGCGATTTCCTGGCAAAAACACGGCAAAGTGCGAGGGTAGCCCTCCCCACCGTGTATTTGTTCATTCGCCCGGCCCCATGGCCAAGCACACCCCGAAGACCGCCCGTTCCAAACTCCAGCTCCGTGGAATAGGCTTCCACTTCCTCAGAATGCCGGCCCGCCATACAGTCCGTATAGACGCGGACCGCTTCCTCGCGGATTTCGAGCGGGAAACCCGGTCCCGCCCAGTCGAGAATTCGAGTCCTGACGGCCTCGGAAACGGCCTGTTTTGCGCCTTCTGCCATGAGGGAGGATTTCGACGACGCGCCTGAGCGTAAATTTTTATTTGACCGCAGGGCCGTCCGGGTCAGTTTTTCTTTTTCAGGCTATGATTACCGCCGAGCCGCGCAACAATACATTGATTCTTCACGTGACCGAGCCGCGCGTCGATATGGTCGTCGCTCGCAAATTCCGCGAAGGCCTGACTGCATTCCTCAAAGAAAAACCGCAGCGAATTGTCCTCGATCTGAAAGAGACAGAATACTTCGACAGCTCCGCGCTCGGCGCGCTCGTCGCGTTTATGAAGGACGTGAAGGCCTACGGCGGTCAGCTCGTTCTCTGCAATCTTTCGCGCTCCCTGCTCACGCTGCTCAAGCTCTCGAAGCTCGATCTGCTTTTTGAAATCAGCGAAGATCTCGAAAAAAGCATCGTTTAATCACGTCCGCCCCCGCAATTTCTGCCTCTCCGTTGTCGATTTAAGATAAGTGGAGAATTCTGCTACAGCCGCAATCATTGAGCAGATTCGTCAGCTCTCGGGCTCGCGTCAGGAAGACTATACAGACGATACAATCATTGGATCCGACATAAATCAGATCCGCCACACGTTCTACTTCCTTCGATCCGAGCGCATTACCGTCATCGTTACCTACATGGGCGAAACCTATCAGGGCCGCGTGGAGCGGGTTGAAAACAACCGCATCACTCTGTCCGTGCCGGGCTTCTCGGAAGGCACTGCGCGACGCTGCAGACTGAAGTTCGAAATCATAAACATTCTCTATCAATTCGAAGTTCCGATTCTCGAAATCGGGCGCGACCGGATTGCGGTGCGCATGCCGGCGTTCGTGCAGTCCGCGCGGCACCGTAAGAATGTGCGCGTCTATCCGCAGGATTTGTTCATGCGG